>JAOZPW010000025.1:16858-21509 GCA_029932545.1 Thermoanaerobaculales bacterium
AGACTCAGATGTGATCCGGGTTACCATCAGCACATGAAAGTTGTATTTTTTGGAACTCCGGACTTTGCAGTTCCCTCCCTGGATCACCTGGTTGAGAGTGATCATAAGGTTGTTTTTGTCATCACCCGCCCGGACAAGCCGATCGGCCGAAAGAAGGTCTTAACGCCGCCTCCGGTGGCGGAGGCCGCCAGGCGGCACGACCTCGAGGTGTGGCAACCCAAGAGTCTCAAGGGGCCGTCGGTTGCGGACAGGATTCGGGAGTCCGGGGCTGATGTTGCGGCTGTGGTGGCCTACGGGCGGATCATCCCCCTGGGCTGTCTCAACGCTGTCCCGCAGGGTATGGTCAACGTTCACCCCAGTTTGCTTCCGAGGCATCGAGGGCCGTCGCCGATCCAGTGGGCTCTTGTCAGCGGAGACCGGAGGACCGGCGTATCAACAATGCTCCTCGACGAGGGTCAGGACACTGGCCCGATCCTGCTCCAGGAGACGGTTGAGATAGATCCTCGTGAGACCGCCGAGCAACTGTCGCCTCGCTTGGCTGTGATTGGCGCCCATCTCCTGGTCAGGACTCTCGACGAGCTGGCGGCCGGTACCCTTGAAAGTCACCCGCAACCGGTAGACGGCATCACTGAGACCCCGATGCTCAGGCGGGAATTTGCAAGAATCGACTGGTCCCGTCCTGCACGGCAGCAGGTCAACCGTCTTCGTGGCTTTACGCCCTGGCCGGGGCTCTATACGATCTTCAGAGAGGACCGCCTCAAGATCTTTGGACTGGAGGAGGCGGAGATACCACCGGGATCGGAACGTCCTGGATACGTGTTGTCGGCCGATGGGACCGGCATTATCGTCCGTTGCGGCAAGCAGACCGCAGTCCGGATTACTGAGGTCCAGCGCGAGGGCCGTCGGCGGATGCCGGTCGATGCTTTCCTGATCGGCGAGCGAGTGGGTTGCGGTGAGCACCTCGGCTGACCGCCTCAAGGCGGCGGCACTGCTTGTACGAGTCGAGGACGGCGCCTTTGCCTCACGTCTTCTCGGCGATGTTTCGGCGGCGGGTGTGCGCGCTCGTGTGCTGGGGACCCTGCGGCTCCTGCGTCCGTTGGATGGTGCGATCGAGGCCGCGTCCCGCCGGAAGACGGTCAGTCTCGATCCGGAGGTCCGCGCTGTCCTTCGGTTGGGTCTGTATGAGATCAAGGGGCTGGGGATTCCGGCGGCGGTCGCCGGTGACGGGGCCGTTCGGCTGATCCGGCGGATGGGCAGACCCAAGGCGTCAGGATTGGTCAATGCAGTGATGCGTAGGGCCCCTGGACATTGGGATCGCCTGATCCGGGAAGGCGATGATGCCTTTCGATCCTCTCATCCCGATTGGCTGTGGCGGCGATGGACTCGGGCCTTTGGCCGGGAAGCAGCCGAATCGGCGATGTCTGAGGCCCAACATCCTGCCCCGTTATGGGTCTGGTTCACCGACGTTGGGCTCTGCGACCGGTTGACGGGTGAGGGAATCGAACTGCACGAACACCCCTGGATGCCGGGAGCTTGGCGTGCGGTCGGCAGCGATCTTGTAGGGTCCCTCCGAGCTGGTGACGCCTATGCCCAGGATCCTGCGTCTCAGCTCGTAGCCTGGTTGACGACGGCGCTGAATCCCGGCGGCGGCGAGGTCATTGATCTCTGTGCAGCTCCGGGTGGCAAGACCGCAAGAATCGTCAAGGATGGGGCCTGGTCGGTGGTGGTTGCCGCGGACCTCAGCCTGGGGCGTTTGAGACTGGCTGGTCGAGTTTTCGAGAGATGCATCCCGAAGGTCTTCCGAGTGATTCAGGATGCGACCCTTCCGGCGGTCTCAGAGGCACGATGGCACGCTGTTGTTCTCGATGCGCCATGTACCGGTACGGGGACCCTGCGCCGTCATCCGGAACTGCGGTACCGGCTTCGACCTGAGGATGTTGGTGACCGGACCGGCTTGCAGGCAAAGCTCCTTGAGGGTGCGCTCGATCTGGTGGCCCCTGGTGGGTTTCTTCTCTACTCCACCTGCAGTGTGGAACCCGAGGAAAACGAAGGTCATTTTGAACGGATTCCTCAAGGGTTCAAGGTGGTGGATCTTGCACCGACCCTGCCGGAAGGGACACCTGCTATCACAACATCGGCCGGAGGCATCCGGTTGCTGCCGCAAGAGTCGTGTGACGGATTCACCGTGCATGCCCTACGGCGCGATGGAAAGGGGATGGTCAATGACACTTGAATTGGTTCGTGATTTTTTGGGATGGTGTGGGGTCTTGAATATTGGGATGCTGCTTTTCTGGTGGTTGTTTTATGTCCTGGCCCACGATTTCATGTATCGCATGCATGGCAAGTGGTTCAAACTTTCCGTCGAAAAATTCGACGCTGTGCATTACCAGGCCATATTGTTTTTCAAGGTTGGAATTTTCCTCTTCATCATCGTCCCGTACCTGGCATTACGAATCGTCGGCTGATCAACGAGGCTGAATGACCTCGGCCAGCGCGCCAATGTGACCCCGGATGATGGCCCGGATCTGTGTACGGGCAGAGCGGCCGTGGCGGAGGAACAGCCTGAGAATTCGTGCAATGTTGTAGAGCGTGTGTACCGCTCCCAGGTAGATCTGGTAGGCGCGGGGCCTGAAGGGGCGCAGGCGGGTTCGAGTAATCTGCTCGAGGTAGAGGGCCGAGCGGTGGCTGGAACCGGTGGTTTCCCCCAGGTCGTGGAGACAGGACATTCCGGGTTCAAAGAGAAGGCGTCTCCCATTCCTCTGGAGCCTGAGACAGAGGTCGATATCTTCGTTATAGAGGAAATAGCTGGTGTTGAAGCCGTTAATTTCGAACCAGGCGTCGGCCCTGACGGCTATCGCGGTTCCCGGAACGAAGCCGACCTCATGGCGGCTGGAAGCGTCGACTTCCGAGTGACTTTGCCGAACTGTACCGGTCAGCCGCCGGATGACTCCCCCGGCATACCAGAGAGTCGGCTGATCGAAACCAACCAGGATCGGTCCACCGACCGCTCCGACATCGTGGGGTTCGAGGGCCTCGGCCGCAGAATCAAGAAAACCGGGGTTAATCACCAGATCGTTGTTCATGACGACGAAGCCAAGGCAGTCGGCCGTTGTCTTCAGGGCATCGACACCGGCGTTGGCGCCACCCCCGAAGCCAGGGTTGTCCGGTCGGTGCACCAGGATCGTACAGCCGGTAAATTCCTCCGGCTTGAGATTGCCGAAGTTGTCGACGACGGCGATGTGCCGTTCGACGGCTGACGGGTCTTCGAGCACGCTTTGCAGACACTGTTGGGTCGGTTTCGACCGCCCATAATGGATGATGACAACTCCGAGGCTCGTCGATTCAAGGTTCATCGGGGCCTCCGTCGAAACGCGGGGTTGTGACCGCAATGGCCACCAGGATCAGAACCCCGGCAGCGTGTGCCGCGACAGCCGCATTGGCCGACCCGAGGGCGCCCATCGTTGGAATCCAAATTAGATTGAGACCGATGGAGAGAACCAGGACGGCGCCCACTGCGACCAGTGCCAGGTGCTGGCGGTGCCACGCTGCAAGGATCAGTCCGAGGAAAGTCATGATGAATTTGGCCGGGAGCACCCAGAGCAGCCGTGAAAGCAGGGCTACTGTGGGGGTAAAGTCTGAGCCGAAGGCCAGAAGAACCAGGGGTTCCCGCCACGCGTTGATTGCCACCGCCAGAGCCGAACCCATGATTCCCCCGAAGATGATGGCGATGCCCACTGCCGGGAGCGGTGACCGACCTGCGGCAGCCTGGCGAGAGAGGGTGGGGTAGAGAGCGACGGCCAGGAGTATCGGGAGTGCCACGATGCCCCAAACCGGCGTTCCTGCCGCCCCGTAGAAGCCGATCTCCTGGGTGGAGACCTTAAACGCCACCAGCAAAAAGGTGTCGGCTCGTGCCAGTAGTTGGCTTGCGACCGCAAGGGCGAGGAATGGCAGCCCTTCGTGCCGGAAGTACCGCCAGACTGGGGTACCTGAAGAATGTTCCTCCTGATTGGTTTCCAGAGCCGGTCGATCGAGATTGTGTGAACGGATGGACAGCCAGATCAAAGCGGCGCCGGCGCCGACACTGAAAACGACTCCGGTGGTCCAGACGGGCAGACCAGCCCAACCCACAGCGGCGAGTCCGGGAAGCACGATCATGACCTCGAGGCCGCGGGCTCGAACCTCCATATCCATACGGTCCAGACCTTTGAAGGCGGCACCATGAGTCACCAGGAGGGTTCTCAACAGGGCATAGGGTATGAAGGCCAAGAGGGCCAGGCGAAGATCCTGTTTGCGGATCAGCAGTGCCCCGACTACAAGTGCCGGAAGGACCCACCGTCCCAGCCGGTTTTGCACGTTTCTGGCGGCGTCCAGCAGTGTTCCGGCCCGTCCCGGCGTTGCTGCAACCTCCCGGATGACGACTTCCTGCTGACCGGCGGCCAGAACCATCACAGCCAGAATGGCAGCGGCAAAGGCGATCGAGAACACGCCCATACCTTCGGGTCCGGTGGAACGGGCAACGATGATCGCGGCCAGGAACAGTGCGCCTTTGACTGCAACCTCACCGATTGCAAGCCACACAGCGTTTTGCGCCACCCGACGTACCGTCTCCGACATCGGTAGATCATAGCGGGACTTGGGAGAAGGGGATAGG
>JAOZPW010000227.1:0-5523 GCA_029932545.1 Thermoanaerobaculales bacterium
GAGGAGACACCAGCCCGCCTTTGAGGTCTTCGATCTTGACTGAGAGCTGGCAGTTCTTGATATCCGGAGATAGAAACGGCTATTCTGTACCGTCCGATTTTGTCCTGGGGGTGTGCCGTGGCCGGTGTGATAGCGATCCGAAATGAAACCAAGAGTCCATGGGAACGACGAACGCCGTTGACACCTGATTTGGTGCGGCACCTGGTACACGACCAAGACATGTCGGTGCTGGTGCAACCGTCGGCTAGACGTGTGTTCCACGACAAGGAATATGTCCGGGCAGGAGCGGCGATGGGCACCGACCTGAGCGATGCCTCGGTCATTTTCGGCGTCAAGGAAATTCCACCAGAGAAGTTGCAGCCGAAGACCGCCTATATGTTCTTCTCCCACGTCATCAAGGGGCAGCCCCAAAACATGCCGACCCTCAGGCGACTGATGGAACTCGAGTGCACGCTGATCGACTACGAAAAGGTCACCGATGATCAGGGCCGCCGGCTGATCTTCTTCGGTCGCTTCGCCGGACTCGCCGGCATGATCGACACCCTGTGGGCGCTGGGACAAAGATATCTCTCCAAAGGCATTGAAACACCTTTGAGCCGGATTCAGCCGGCCCATGTCTATGACAGCCTCGAAGCGGCCCGAAAGGTCCTGAACGAGGTCGGTCGGCTGATTGCCGACGACGGTTTCCCCAAAGAGGTTCTACCGGTCACCGTCGGCGTGGCCGGGTACGGCAACGTGGCAAAAGGAGCCCAGGAGATCCTGGCGGACTTGCCCCACCGAGTCGTGACACCGGAGGAACTGACACAGTTGGCTGGCTCCACGACAGTTTCGGCCCACTGTATATACACCACAACCTTCAAGGAACAGGATCTCGTGAATCCAAGGGATCCAGGAACACTATTTGAGCTTCAACATTACTACGAGCATCCGGAGGCCTATCGCTCGAGTTTCGACCCCGTCCTCCCCCACCTCAGCGTACTCGTCAATGCCAACTACTGGGATGAACGTTACCCCCGACTTGTGACCCTCGAACGCCTTCGAACCCTGTTCACCGGCGCCACCGAACCCCACTTGCAGGTGATTGGGGATCTCGGCTGTGACATCGGCGGCAATATCGAGTGCACGCTCAAGTGCACCGACCCCGGCGACCCGGTATTTACATGGGATCCGGCAACCGGGGAAATTTCCTCGGGATTCGACGGCAACGGACCCGTCGTGCTGGCGGTAGACTTTCTCCCCACCGAGTTGCCCCGAGAAGCCTCTGAAGAATTTGCCGCAACCCTGAACCGATTTATCGGCGCTATCGGCCGTGCAGACTACTCCATGGCCTTTGATGACCTGATTCTCCCGCCGGAGATCAAAAGAGCGGTAATCGTGCACCGCGGTACGTTGACGCCGGATTACGCGTATCTTGAGGAGCATCTGGGCGTTTGAAACTGGAAAATCGAAACTGGATAGCGCCTTTAGAAACTAGAAACTGGAAACTGGAAAGGCAAAACCTGCGGGTGCGCCGAGCGCACCATTTCGGTTTCAACCTTTCGGACACGGAAGGAAGGCCTACAAGGGCCTCATTCTTGTGGGCTGGTCCGTCAGGGCCCGCGCCCCCGTTGGCTTGGCTTCTGCCAGATGTATCGATTTTCGACACGGCTCAAGTAGCTGAGTCCAGTTTCGAGTTTCCAGTTTCGAGTTTCAAATCACGCACTTTTTATTTGGGCTCAGGTGCCTTGCACAACGGGAATGCTATGGTTCACGAATGCGAACTCTCAATCTCCCCGTCATCGCCCTGATCGTTGTTGTCCTTCTTGCCGGCTGCGGCCAGTCGCAGGGTGAATCACCGTCAGAGAAACCTGCTGATCCCGCGGTCACACCCGGAACCGGCACGGTTTTTTCGGCAATTCCGGAGATCCTCGATCCATCCGCCGACTACCTGATCTACCTTCACGGTGCGATCATCGAAGATCAGGGCATGCAGCCTACACACCCTCAATGGGGAACGTACCACTATGCAGAAATCCTGCAGGCATTTGCCGACAGAGGTTTCACGGTCATCTCAGAAGCTCGGCCCGCAGGGACACGCCCAGACGTCTACGCCGATCACGTCATCGGCCAGATACGCCACTTGTTGGACGGTGGCGTTCCTGAGAATCGGGTGACCATAGTCGGATTCTCGAAGGGTGGCGTCATCGCCCTTCTGGCTTCTCGGATCATCGCCCGGGAGAACGTTACCTGGATCATCCAGGGAGGCTGCGGACCATGGTTGGAACGGTTTCCGGAGTTCGTGCCCGGCGGCCGGGTCCTTTCACAGATTGACCAGGCCGACGACGTTGCCCAGTCCTGTGCAGACCTTTTCACCAGAATGCCCGAAGGCGCTGTCTTCGACGAAAACACTCTGGAACTCGGCTCCGGCCACGGAGCTTTCTACAAGGTCAGCCCCGAGTGGTTCGAACCCGCCGTCGAGTGGGCGGGGAAGTAGTTTCGAGGGGACCCCTGGCCCACCGGCCCGATAGCTATTAGCTTTTGGCCGTTAGCTCTTAGCTATTTTCAGAACCGAGATGGGCTCATTGCTAACTGCTAAAAGCTAACTGCTAACGGCTTCCATTCATCAGCTCCTCAATCGCGTCCGCATCTGTCGGAAGGGCGCCCGAGAGATTCTCGTTCCCGTACGCCGTCACCAGGTGATCGTCCTCAATGCGAATGCCGACGCCTTCTTCCTGGAGGTACAGGCCCGGCTCGTTCGTAATCACCATGCCGGGCGCCATCGGGATTGAATCGCCTCCTGGATCGTGAGCGTCGAGGCCCAGGAAATGTCCCAATCCGTGGATGAAATACTGACCGAGGCGCTCGCCCTTTGAGTCCCTGACGCTGGAATCCTGGAACACACCGTAGGCAATCTTGCGAAGGTCAAAAAGGGTCACTCCCGGCTTTATCGCCTCCTCGACCTTTTGGTGAGCATGCAAAACCAGGTTGTAGAGAGATCTCTGACGCTCGTTAAACGCTCCGTTGACCGGGTAGGTACGGGTCAGGTCACCGCAGTAGTAGCCGTACCGGGCGCCGATATCCACGACAACCAGCTCACCATCTCCGCAGATACCGACGTTCTGATCGTAATGAAGGGTCGTGGCATTGAAACCCGAGCCGACGATCGACGGAAATGCCAAGCCTTCAGCGCCACCCTCTCTGAATGCACCATAGACAACCCCATCGATCGCACCCTCGCCAATACCGGGTTTGATTGCCTTGGCCGCAGCGCGATGCCCAAAAGTGGTGATCTCGGCCGCCTTCCGCATCAGAGCCACCTCTCCGGCATCCTTGACCTGCCGCAACTCGCTGACAATATCCGAGAGATCCCTGACGGTAAAGGACGGGGTTCGATCCTTCAACCGCGCTACCAATCGGTGTGTTGCCGGCAACTCAGCGTTGCATGGAACTGTGGGGAACTCGGTCCAGAGCACGGCCTCCGGCTCACAGAGCCAAGCCTGCATCCGCCCCTCAAAGGACGGAACAGGTCGAATCCTGGCATCGAGGACTATCGACGACGGCGAAAGAGACACCACCTGATCAAAGCCCAACGCCTCGGCGGCGTCATCACCAGGACCCCATTTGGGCCCGGTCCATCGTTCGATGTCGAGGTCCCTCGGCGGCAGAAATAAAGTGTCCTCATCGGCTCGGAGAGCCAAGACCGCATTTGGCAGTTCTACGCCGGTCAGATAGAAAAAGACGGAGTCTTGGCGGAATGTTCCAACATCCCCGGCACCTCTGTCGTCTCCGTTTCCCCACAGAACGGCCATCCCACCGTCAAGGGCCTCCCGAAGCCCCCGTCGCCGCTCACGATAGACTTCAGGCGCCTGAAGTTCCGCCGCGTAATTCCCACCTCTCATATCGCTCTGTGCCATATTCCCTCCAATCATCAATACCGAGATTCAACCAGAACCGTGCTTACGTCAAGTTCGGCCTTGAGTGATTCTCTGTCATCAATACGGTTGACTGAAAAGGAGCCTTCTGGGAGAATGTGCATATGAGCAAAGAAGAATTCCCTGCTGACGTTTGTTCGATCAACGAAATCGACCCTGAGGCCGTGGCTTTCGTTCAGGAGCGGGTGATGCCCGACCGGACCATTGAACGCCTTTCCAGACTATTCTCGGCGTTCGCGGATCCCACCCGCCTCAGGATTCTGCACGCACTCAACGTCATCGACGAGCTTTGTGTATGCGATCTCTCGGCCCTGAGTGATCTTTCGGTTTCGGCAGTAAGTCACCAGCTGCGCCTCTTGAGGGACCGTGAATTGGTCCATGCCCGAAGGGACGGGCGCATGGTGTATTACAGTCTGGCCGACGAACACGTCTCCCAGTTGATGGCGATCGGTGCGGAACATGCCAACGAGCGCTGAGGCGAAGTCCAAAGCTGTTAGCCGTTAGCCTTTAGCAATTAGCGCGGCACCTCTTCTTGAAACATTGAGCGTTGAAATTGGGGTTTGTAGTATCATGGTCGAGTTCTGCCATTGCAACTTCGCCTCGCTGTCTCCCCTAACCCCTAACCCCTTGATCCTCGATGGATTCTCCATTGCCCAAGCTGATAGCTGATAGCTGATAGCTGATAGCTACTTCAACAGCGACGTGATGATGATCCCGGCAGCGAGAATCAACAGGGCAAGCCCCAGTCCAGCCAAAAAGAGTTCGCCTGCGGTGTAGTACTCGCTCCGCCGGGGCTTCTTGCCTTCCAGGGACACACTTTGCTTCTTTTTCTTCTTGCGCGGTTTCTTGCTCATGCATCATTGTAGCTTGAAGGCATGAAGACTGGGAAGCTATAACACTGGGAAGCCGAAAAGCAGAAGTGGGCTGAACCCAACCTGGCTGGTTTCCGTAAAAACCATTAAGATGATCCTGTGAATCATGGGAGAGTGACACCGAAATACCGGCCTTTGAGCGGGCCCCTCTCACCTTGCCGGGGTTTTCGAGCCTCGAGCAGGACCGAGTGGGCGACCCGGAAGAACACATCGGCCCGGAGAATCTGAAAGGGGTTTGAGATGACGGACGGATTTGAAAAAGCTCGTGAACAGCGTAATTGGCTGGAGAAATTGGGAGAGAAAATTCCGGGCTTTCGAGGGTACCTCGATCGGGAGCTCAGGCGTGAGGTCGACAAGATGCAGCGCGACTTCCTCGCTTCCGAGGTTGATCGAGCCCGACAGGAGCTTCAGAGCGCGATTCGGAAATGGTCTCGGAAAGGTGCGCTGGACCACCTCGACATTGCCTCAACGATCGAGAAACTACTGGATCGCCTGGCAAATCGAATCCGCCACGCAGATTATGGATCGTCGGGCTTCTTTGACGCCGTCAAGATCGGAGAGACGGAACTCGACGAGCTGTATCGTTTTGACCTCGAACTGTCCACCACCATAGAGACACTCGCGGAGCAAATCGACGCTCTCCCGGAGCTGCCTGACGAGGCTTCGCTGTTTGCCCTGCTGGACGGTGTGGAAAAGGCCGATCGGTTTTTCGACGAACGCGCCACCAAGATTGAAGACAT
>JAOZPW010000227.1:5533-6331 GCA_029932545.1 Thermoanaerobaculales bacterium
GGAGAAGAAATTGTCTATCGGCTGCCGCCGCATGGGTCCGCAGAAATCAAGCTTGGCGCCCAGTTGGTGGTCCAGCAGTCCCAGGAAGCGGTCTTCTTCCGGGATGGGCGGGCACTCGACGTTTTCGGTCCCGGCCGCCATACTCTGTCCACCCAGAATATCCCCCTGCTGACTAAATTGATCTCCAAACCCTTCGACGGAAAGTCTCCCTTCCGAATTTCCGTCGCCTATGTCAACAAGCGGACGTTCACAGATCAGAAGTGGGGAACCCGGGAACCGGTGGCTTTTCGAGACTCCGAGCTGGGCATGGTCCGCCTCAGGGCATTCGGAAACTACGCCTACCGCATCCAAGACAGCCAGTTGTTCATCAACACGGTCGTAGGAAACCAGGGCCTGTTTGATACCGACCGGCTCAAGGACTTCTACCGCGACATCATCGTGTCCCGGCTCAACGATCTCCTTGGTGAAACTCTCAAGACGATCTTCGACCTGGCTGCGATGTACGACGAACTTGCCCTCGCTGCCAAGGCCCGGCTCGCCGAAGATTTCGGGAAGTATGGCGTCGACCTGACTGACTTCTACATCAATTCGATCACCCCACCGGACGAGGTTCAGGCCAAGATCGACGAACGGGCTTCAATGGGGGCCATTGGGGACATGAACACCTACATGCAGTTCAAGGCCGCACAGGCTATTCAGGATGCGGCCCAGGGCGGCGGGGAAGGCGGCGGAGCTGCCGGTTCCGGCATGGGACTCGGACTTGGCGCCGGTTTCGGCGCGATGATGCCGGGCATGATC
>JAOZPW010000228.1:0-2849 GCA_029932545.1 Thermoanaerobaculales bacterium
GTCAGAGCAAGGGCGAAGGCTCCGTCCTCGGTAAGATGGGCGGCATCGGAGGCTTTTTCGACGGAGGCTGATCCCCAACCTGTCGTTGAATCGAGAGCCCAGTAGTCTTCGACGACAGCACGTCCAAAGACCACGGTGCCGAAGAGCGTGTCATTTGAAGTCGTTATGATACTTCTCACGCCGACCCTTGGATGCAGAGCCATTGTTCCCGAGATATCCATGAATTGAAATGCGGCATCAACGATCCGGGGTTGAGACCAGGTACAAGTCCAGTGACGAGCCATCAGGGCTTGCCAGACTGAAAACCAGCTCACATTCTGGAGATTTCAGCCGTACGAACTCCGCGGGATACCGAACGGAGTTCGTGATCCAATACACCCTGCGCTTCTGCAACTGCCGCCTCCCCAGAGTTGTACGATCCGAGGTCCGATGATGATTGCTTTGGAACATCTCGATCGGTTCCTCTGGTACCAATGGAATCGATTCCGAATTGATCCACCAAGTGTAGACAAGTCCTACCTCATTTCGCCCCCACAAGAAAACAGCAAGTCCATCGGTCGGCATACCGAAACTAAGGTCTGTAAGCACGTAGATCGGTTGTTCCTGGGCAATCTCAATCAAGCGCTCAGCAGCCTCCTGAACCCTGAATTCACTGATGTTGGGGGCGGCAAGCAACCCTTCCTGCATACCTTCGAGTACGCCCAGAGGCCGAACCATCAATGGAATGTCCTTTGCTATCCCTACCGAAACGACCACACATGCGATGAACACTGTTGTGGCTCGCCCCCGGATTAGCCCGTATTTCCCAGAAACAAAGGACCCGATTTGGATGGCCGCCTCCGCTGCGAGAATCGACAACGGCGCAATCAGGAAGGAAAACATGTAGGCCCGGCCGGACATGCCGTTGGCGATGATCACCATTACAGCCAGAGGCGTCGCCGCGAAAAGGAAGACCGCAACGGTGCTTTTCCTATGCCGCGATACCAGTCCTGCCAGGAGGGCCAGGCCGACGATCGGGATCGTGAAATGCTCAGCTGCAATCCTCATCATTACTAATGCATTGTCGAACCAGATACTCCAGGGGAATCCCAAAATTTCCGAGACTGAAAGGCGGTAACTGGCGTGATAGAGCACTGCCGATGTCCCGTCACCCGGAACACCTCGCGCCGCCCAGATCGACGAGATATCCGGCGCGGTAACAAAAAGTACAATAAACAGCCCAGCAGTCGCATAGATGACTCCCAATCCCGCCCATGCGGACAGGCACCGCCGTCGACCGAGCAGTGTCCACAGCAGCGGAAACGGGAAAAAGAGCAGTGCCGATTGTTTAGTAAAAAACGCCAGACCCAGCAGAAATCCGCAAAAAACCGAGCGGATATCCGGGCGAAGCCCGGCCCGACCGGTGATCAGTAGGACACAAGAAGAAAACAACAAAAACGCCAAAAATGTCTCCATGAATCCCGTGCGGTCGAACACCAGACCATAAGGAGATAATACGTAGAGTGAAGCCGCCAGCAGTGCAGTTCTCCGACCCGATGTTTGGCATACGAAGAACATCAGGACTACGAGTGTCAACAGGCTTGCTCCTACTGAGATCATCCGCAGAGCGACTACCGGGTCATCAAACACCCCAACCATCACCGCCGCAAGCCAATAGAAGAACGGCGGCTTGAACTCGACATTGGGCAACCAGAGATTCCCCAGGTCAGCATGTATGAGCAGCGCCCGATGAAGTTCGATAGCCTCGTCGTTGAGCAGATGAACCCAAGACCCCAGCCACCAGAGCCGGCTTACCAGGAATACACCGAGCACACCGGCAGCAAATATCAGGAACCGTCTGTGGGCCGCACGGTCAACCCCAATATCCACCTCAGGCCTTGCAGAGTATTTTGATCGAGAGATCAAATCGAAAAGTGCCCATCCCTTCGCCGGCTCGGGGTCCGGCTCGATTCCATTGTGCCACTGTCTTCACGGAATGAAACGATTCCCCCAAAGCTTGTATCTAGAGATTGAAGGCAGTCTGGGTTCAACAGACAGACCCGAAATCCTGATATTCGCTTTTGTTGTAGTATATGCCGACCGTCGGCTCGGCCCTTCCGACTATTTTTTCCGACGGAACGGAGAACCAATGACCCAATCCACCCTCGGTCGCACCCTTT
Organism: Thermoanaerobaculales bacterium; assembly: GCA_029932545.1. Taxonomy (GTDB): domain Bacteria; phylum Acidobacteriota; class Thermoanaerobaculia; order Thermoanaerobaculales; family Sulfomarinibacteraceae; genus DAOWGJ01. The sequence continues at coordinate 2,160 of JAOZPW010000228.1, forward strand.
CTTTGTTGATTTTTGTAGCCCTCCTGACCGGAGCGTTCGTTGTCACGGCAGCGACCGTCCCCCAAGAGCCGGAGGTCCCCCTTCCCAATATCGCCGATCGAGACGGTGACGGCCGTATCGGCGAAGAGACCGCCATCAAGGAGCGGATCAAAGCCTATATCGAAATGCATGGGCAGGACGGAATACTGACCTCCCGCCAGATGCTGGATCGCGCGCGTTTTTCCTATTCCCATTGGCTCGCAGAGGGCCGCCATCTCGGCTCCAAAGGTATCGAAGGCGATGGTTTCGTCAACATCGGTCCCATTAACGGCGCAGGACGGGTCTCCGCCATCGCGCCTCACCCGACCCTTGAGGGGGTGGTGTTGCAGGGCGCCGCCAGCGGCGGGGTCTGGAAGACTCTCGACGACGGAGTTTCCTGGTATCCGACGACTGACGGTCTGTCCGATCTCTCCGTCGGCGCCGTTGCCTGGGCGCCCGGCAGCACCGACGTCGTCTACCTCGGCACCGGTGAGGGTGACACTCTGACTGCCGGCGGTACGGGCTACATCCCGGGAATCGGACTGCTTCGATCTGATGACGGCGGTGAGACATGGACCTTTCCAACCGGTAATGAAGACCCGGTCTCGGATCTTTTCTTCGCCCTCGACATTGATCCTGCCAACGACGAGATCGTCTTCGCCGCAACCGAAA
>JAOZPW010000228.1:2859-6324 GCA_029932545.1 Thermoanaerobaculales bacterium
ACCATCATGCCCTCGGGCGGTAGATCGTACGCGTTCACCGAAATCGTTCGTTCGAAGAGCAATCCCGATTTGCTCTATACCTGCCAGTGGTGCGAGGGATCCTGTCCCTCCGGCACAGGCCGCGTTATGAGGTCTGAAGATCGGGGTTTGACATGGCTTCCGGTCGGCGGTGTCGGCCTGCCTGGTTTTGACGGCTACACCAACCGCGCCGCATTCGCTGTGGCGCCCTCTGATGACCAGATCCTCTATTTTGCAGCCAATACGGACCGCGGCATCGACGGTGCGACCCCGACAAGCAGCATCTTCCGTTCCAATGACGGCGGCGAAAATTGGGTCGAAACCGCGCTCTCAACAACTCACGAGGCCAACAACTACCTGGGCAACCAGGGCTGGTACGACACCACAATCGTCGTCAACCCGACCAACCCTGACATTGTCAACGCTGGTGGAGTCTGGTATGTCCAGACCAAAGACGGCGGCGAGACCTGGGTAAGTAAATATTCCTACAACCAGGGCGGCGGCATGGGGAACGCAAGCATTCCCCACGTCGATGTGCATGATTTTCAATACCAGGGCGACACCCTGTGGGTCGGCAACGACGGAGGGGTCTGGAAATCAGAGACTGACGGAGACACCTGGTCCGGACGCAACGACGGTGTCGTCACGCGCCAATACTACGGAATGGACATCGACCCGGTCAACCGGGAACGCGTGCTCGGAGGCACCCAGGACAACGGGACCAACCTCAGGCGTGATGCCGGCGACGATAAATTCGACCTGGTTCTCGGCGGCGACGGTTTCGAGTGCGCAATCAACCCGATGATGCCCGAGATCATGTACGCCACCATCTATTACACGAGCGTCTATCGAACCAACCCCCTGTCCGGAAGCTTTAGCCAGATCAGCCCCCCGTTCGGCGACGAAAATGCACCCTTCATCACACCCCTGATTCTCCACCCCGGCAATCCCAACGTCGTCTTCACCGGTGCGGAACGGCTCTGGCGGTCGGACAATGGCGGGAACACCTGGTACGGTCTGCCCAGGGACACGGTCAACGATGTCTCCGGCTATATCTGGACCCAGGGAAAGATCTGGGCGATTGCGGCAACGCCTGCCGACCCGGACCGAATCATGATGTCGAAGGGTGCAGTCGTCTACAGCACTCAGGACGGGGGCCGAACCTGGTTTGCCGGAGTGGTAGGGCGGAAGGCCTTCAATCTTGATATCTCGCCTCACGATCCCAACCTCGCGCTGGCGGCGTTGGAAGTTTCTTCGGCCGGCCGTGGGATCCAACGCTCTACCGACGGGGGCATGACCTGGAATTACAGCGGCGCCGGTCTCCCCATGTTTAATACACAGGTAGTCCGATTTGACCCAATCGACCCAAATGTCGCCTATGCCGGCACCGATGTCGGACTCTACCGTTCCACCGACGCCGGCCTGACCTGGGCCCGCTGGGGTGACGGTCTGCCGGCCGCATCGATCCACGATCTCAGGATGCTGCCCGACGGATCGATGATGCGCATCGGCACCTACGGCCGCGGCTTCTGGGAGTTGGCCATTGAACGACCCGAGAACACGCGCCCCGAAATTCAGATCACCGATCCGTCGGGTTCTACGATCATTGTTGATGCCGGAGCCGGCCTGGACCTCAAAGCCTCCGGGACCGATGCCGACGGGAATCAGATGAGTGTGGAGTGGTATCTGACCACCGATTATCAGGTTTTTCACCACGATCAGGGGACCGGAACCGTCAACTCGGATTTTCAGCTGATTATCCCTTCGGGAGGAATCTATCAGATGGCCGCTCGGGTTACCGACGCCCACGGCGAACAAGATGTTGATTTTGTGAACGTCATGGCAATGGAACCCGCTAACGATTGCAGCACGCCCCGCACCCTCTCCGGCCACGGTCCCTTCCCGACGACGATCATCACCTCGAACGAGTTTGCCACAAAGGCGACCGGGGATCCGGTGCTGTCCTGCGTTGACCCTGCGACTTCCCATCCGGATGCCGGGAGGGAGGCCTCGATTTGGTTCGAGTTCACCCCGGCGGTCACCGGAACCTATGCCATCTCGACCTGTGGATCAGAGGCTGACACCATGGTATCGGTCTGGACCGGCGACGCATGTGGCCCCTACACTGAAGTCCCGGGCGGATGCAACGATGATGACGAAGGCGAGCACTGCTTCGGCGTGCGAACAGACTCATACCTGGAATTGGATCTCGACGGCGGGACGACCTACCGCATCATGGTTGGGTCGTGGCGGGGCCTTCAGGGCACAAGTGCAAAGGGCCTGGTCAGGTTCACAATTGACTGCGCTACCTGCTCCGGATCGTCTGACAACCTGACCCTGATTGCTGCCGCGGCTCATGCCGACGGGCTTAACAACACGACCTGGCTGACCGATCTCGATCTCTACAACCCCGGCGCAACCGATGTGACGGTCGATTTGGCCTTCCTGCCTGCGGGCGCCGACAATAGCGGTGTTGTCGCGGTCGAGACGACGATTCTTGCCGGACACACCAAGACCTTCTCCGATGTTGTTGGAAACTTCCTGGGAACGGTAGGCGCCGGCGCCATCCGCATCAACGCGCCGGTTTCGTTGATCGCTTCCTCTCGGACATTCAATACCGCTGAAGACGGCACCTTCGGACAGTATATTCCGGGCATGACTTTAGACCAGGCTGTGAACCCCGGGGCCGAGGCAAGGCTCAACGGTCTGGCCGGCAACGCCTTCTTCAGAACAAACCTCGGTTTTGCCAACGCATCGGAATCGGCCACCAACCTCTCTGTCGATCTGATCGCCTCCGACGGCTCGATCATCGGTCACTACGAACCATTTCTCCAGCCCTGGGGCTGGCTGCAGTTGAACAAGGTCTTCAAAACAGCAGGAACCGGGAATGTCGAGGCCGCATCCGCTATCGTTCGAAATCTGTCGACGACTGCCCGGGTGTTTGTCTACGCCTCGGTGGTTGACTCGACGACCGGCGATCCGACCTTCGTCACCGAGACTCCGACGGGAGACAGTGGATCTGACCTTTGGCTGGCAGCCTCAGCCCACGCAGATGGTGTTGGAGAGTCCGTATGGCGGACCGATTCCTGGTTGTGCAATACCGGTGAGTCGGAGGTCACAGCAAGTATTCACCTCCTGAAAAAAGGGCAGGACAACTCGTCAGCTGTAACATCGGACGTGGCTATTCCTGCAGGAGAGAACCTCAAACTGGGCGATGTCCTGGATACGACGTTCCATTTCAACGGGATCGCAGCTCTCAGGATTGTCCTGGACGGCCAGGCAACAGTGACCAGCCGGACCTTTAACCAGGCCGTCGATGGGACGTTCGGACAGTTCATCCCTGGAGTGGGCCAAGAGGCTTCGGTTTCCGAGGGCGAAACCGGCACCCTGATCCAGCTGAGAAATAGCTCGCAATTTCGGACCAACATCGGTTTCGTCAATATGGGT
>JAOZPW010000229.1:0-3135 GCA_029932545.1 Thermoanaerobaculales bacterium
TCCACAATCGCAATGTTTCCGGAGACCGCCACATCGACACTGAAACCAGGTACTGCGAAGTGTCCAACCGTCTGTGGCTTCGAGGGGATGGATACATCGACTATGGACAACCCCGAATAACCGCTGGCCACATACATCAGATCTCCAGCGTCCAACTCGAGACCAATCCCTCCATCAGAGGCCTCCCAGTGAGTCAGAAGTGTGGGTTCCTGAGGAGTCCCAACATCCCAAATACCCACCCCGAACCAGTCGCCTCCGTACAAAATGTCGCCCCGGACGGCGACGTCATCCAGAACCAGGACATTTCGGTACTCGAAGGGCTCTTCATCGGCGAATACCGGACAATTCCGTGGACTACCGCTGGTCAGGGCACAGACCTCGGTTGAGGCCGGTCCTTCGCCGCCACAACTGTCAAGCCCGACAACCGTGTAGCAGTACTGTGTTGCTGGACTCAGGGAGGCGTCGGTGAAGACCGTTTGCGCCGATCCCACCTCCTCAACCATGAAGCCTCCCCGGTAGATTCGGTAGCCGATGGCGCCTCCAACAGCGTCCCAGGTGGTCCGCACGCTCTGATCACTGAGGGCCATCGCCTGGGCGTTGTTCACCATCCCCACGCCGCCGGCGGCGCATTGGATCAGGACCTCGCCGCTGGTGGAGCAGTGGTCCCCGTTGACATCGATCGTAATGGTCGCAGTTCCCGCAAAGGCACTCGACGTCAGGGTAGATGAATAGGCGCCGTTTCCGTAGTCCGTGAAACCGGAGAGCCAGCCAAGGTTGGTCTGGCCTTCCACACTCTGTCCCGCAATTGGATTCCCGAGGGGATCGGTCACCATCACCGTGATCGTCGAGACCTGTCCGCCGGTCTGAATCGTTGTTGGAGAGAGTGTCAACCCAAGTCCGGCACAGGAGGGATAGCCGAGGTCCACGCCTTCCAGGAGTGCGCCGTCCGCCAACCAAACAGATCCTCCAGACGGATTCAGTGCCATGGCGTTGACGGATCTGAGGGTAAAGACCTGGAAAATGAATACCGGACTGGTAGGATCCGAAACGTCGTAGACCCTGATTTCGCCATCGGGGCCGCTTCCGAGGACGACCGTTCCCGAAAGCTCAACGCCGGCAGCGTCGAACCCGGCTCGGTCAGACTCCACCAGGCATGGATCCGCCGGATTCGAGATGTCGATCATGCGGAAGTCGGAACCATCCTCGGCAACACAGGCGAGAGTCCCGGAAACGGAGACGTCAATGACCGGGTCCGCCATGTCGAGGGACCCCACCAGGAATGGATTGGAGGGGTCTGATACGTCAATGATTTCGAGGCCGGAGGCGGCATCTGCGATAAAGACGAGGTTTCCGGAGACTGCCACGTTGGCGGCAAATCCAGGCGTATCGTAGAGACCCAGCCAAGTGGGGTTCGCCGGATTGGAAACATCGATCATTTCCAGGCCGAATTCTCCTTCCGACACGAATGCCGTATTGCCTGAAATCGTAACGTTGTAGGCATCCCCGGTTGTGGAAAACTGACCCAGCAGAAATGGGTTCGAAATATCTGACACATCAATGATCTGAAGTCCCGGATAACCATCGGCCACCACTGCAAAACTCCCGGAATACGCAACCCCCCACGCCTGGCCGGGCGTATCGAAAGAGCCCTGCCAGACCGGGGCAGCGGGGTCGGAGATATCGATGGTCTGCAGTCCCAGATCACCGTTGGCCACAAGGGCAACCTGTCCTGAGACCGCAACATCCCAGGCAAACCCCTGGGTCCAGTCGAAATTCCCCAACTCGGTGGGGACCGCAGGATCCGAGATTCCAACTGTCTCAAGGCCGGACTGGCTATCGGCTACAACAGCGACATCCCCGGAAACGGCAACCCCGAAGGCCAAGCCCGGAGTGTCAAGCGTTCCCTGCAGGAAGGGGTTTGCGGGATCCCCGATGTCGATGATCTGGAGGCCTGAATCATAGTCGGCAACAACGGCATGATCCGCCGTAAGAGCCACCCTGAGCGCAAAGCCGGGCGTATCGACAGCTCCCCTCAGGATTGGGTTTGCCGGAGTGGAAATCTCGATCAATTGAAGGCCCTCTTCGCCCATTGCCACATAGGCGATATCTCCCACCGGCCCGCCTCCTTCCCGTAGGGACACGCCGTAGGCATATCCCGGTGTCGCGACAGAGCCGATCCAGGATGGACTGAAGGGATTGGAGACATCATAGACCTCGAGACCGGCTTCCCCGACGGCGATGTAGACGAGACTCTGGTCCGGATCTACCGCTATCCCTAAGGCCGGTCCGGCAGTACTACAGGACCCTCGTTCGAATGCGTTGGTGGGATCCGAAACGTCGACGATGGCAAGCCCGTCGTCACCGCGAGCGACATAGGCCCAGTTTCCGTTCACTGCGACGTCGGAGACAAATCCCCTGACGTGTCCATCATGGTAATAACCCATGAGCACCGGGTTGAGGGGATCTGAAATATCGATTCGCTTGATGCCTCCATCACCATCAGCCACATAGGCGATACTGTCGGCAATGGTGATTCCCCACCCCTCTTCGGGAAGTAATACTTCTGCGGTTTTTATCGGAAATGCCGGGTCGCTGATGTCGTAGACCGTCAACCCATGAAGATCTGCCGTAAACGCATAGGGACCCTCGATCGCGACATCATTGGGTCGCTGATTAAAAGGCCCGAAATCTATTGAACCGGTCAAGGAGGGAGAGGTCTGCGCCCCGGCGTGCGCTGCCGTGAGGCAGATGAGAAAGAGCATTCCCAGTATTGTGAATCGTGTCTGGTGCATTACATCCTCCGAGTTTCTCCGCGCTGTTTGGCATCGGAATTCGACTCTTCACTTGATCTATCGCCGAAAACGTTGGTTTCCCTCACCAGGAAGCAGAATTTGGCCGGCATCGATTGCCTTGCGATTCACGTTATTGGTTTGATCGCCCCAGATGGGTTTGGGGTTTTCCATCCCCAATAGGCCCAGACCTGAGCAAGTCCAACCCTCAGAGAGGCTGCGTGCCGATACCGCCACGAAGCCTCTCTGAGGGTTCAAGGTGGCAGTCTGAGAGCGCCCGGCGTTTGATTGTCGGTAGGGACTGCCCCGTAAGATCCGCCACTGTGGTCATTTACTCCGAATCGGT
>JAOZPW010000229.1:3235-6323 GCA_029932545.1 Thermoanaerobaculales bacterium
TCACTATGCCTCTTTCAGTCCTCGAGACCGGAATTTTATTCATTTCCGGATTGGATTCCGGGAACGGTAGAATCAATGAACGAAGTTTCTCCGACTACAACTGGAGGTCCCATGAATCGCAATCGGATGACCTGGATAACCGCCGTGGCGATCGTGCTTTTGCCGTTGATGACTGCCGGTGCCCTGTGGGCGGATGAAGTACGGGCTGATGGCGCCTCGCGCCTGACGACGCCCCCCGGTACGGCCAGTGACCAGAATCCCGCCTTTTCACCTGACGATGAGACCATGGTCTTCACCCGTTTCGACCAAGGCTACAACGACGGCCCGGCGGGGCTGTTCCTGCTCGATCCTTCGACCGGCGCCGTGGCACGGTTGACCGAGGTCGAGGATCAGGACAACGTCAATCTGCCGGGTAGCTGCTGGAACGGTGTCACCAACCGGATCGTCTTCGCTTCAGATAGGGACGAGGCCGATGACCTGTGGCGGATCGCACCGGACGGCACTGATTTTTCCAGGATCACCAACCATTCGGGAACGCCCTGGTACGTCGAGCCCTCGTGGTCGCCGGACGGGCAGAGAATCGTTTTCCAGGCTGACACCCCCGCCTCGTCGGAAGACGGCTACACCGGGAAGATCTTCGTTGTCGATGCCGACGGGAGCAACCTCGTCGCGTTGACCTCGGACGACGCCTTCGACGATCGGCAACCCAACTGGTCTCCCGCAGGGGATCGGATTCTATTCCAGCGCCACGTCCCCGATTCCGAGGACTGGGACCTCTGGACGGTTCATCCCGACGGGACCGGCCTCGAGGTCGTCAACGACACCGACTCCAGCGACACCGACGCCTCGTGGTCGCCAGACGGGCGTTTCATCGTCTACTCCTCGGACTGGGGAGGTCTTCAGACGCCCAATCTCTTCGTCGTGCCGGTCGACGGGGGTGCGCCCGTACGAGTGACGACGGACACGGGCCACGAGGATGGAGCGCCCTCGTGGTCCCCCGACGGCCACTGGATCGCCTTCGAGAGCCACCCCGGCGCCGACGAGGAGACCCCATCCCAACTTTGGCGGATCGCTGCACCTCCAAGCGGGACGACCGCCCCGTGGCCGTACTGGGCCCATTCCGCCCGCCTCGCCGGGGCGGCGTTCGAGTTGGAGATGACGACAGCCGAGATCGACGCCAAGCTCGACCAACTGGCCTCAGACGGGGTCTCGGTCGTCATCGTCGATGGGCCGACGGGGTGGTCCTACACCGCTTGGACCCGCGACGACGAATTCGACGTGGTGCTGGCAATGATGCGCGACGAGATCTTTCCCCGGGCCCACCAACGGGGCCTCCGGGTCGTCTGGTACCTGACGGCGCTTGAGCTGATCTGTTCCGACTGTGCCGGAACCAGTATCGATCCCACCGTCGAGCATCCCGAATGGCTGCAGATCGACCAATTCGGGCAACCGATCGCTTTTGCGGGGGTCGAGGGCGTCTTCTGGCTCGAGGAGAACGACTTCGACGTCTGGCTCTCCCCAGAATCACCCTACCGAGGGTTCTACATCGATCGGATCCGGCAGATCGCGACCGCCGGGGCCGACGGGCTGTGGATGGACGTCGCCTACCTGCTCAATGGCCTGGGGCAGTTCGAGGACCTCTGGCCGTCGACTGATGACTACAGCCGGGTGGCCTTCGAGACGGCCACGGGCCACTCCGAGATTCCGGTGAAAAACTGGGAGAACCTCGGTTGGCGTCACTGGGTCCGCTGGAGAATGAAGTCGATCGCAGATTTCGTACGGGCGGTTGCCGACGCCGCTCATGGAGTCGATTCCGACCTCTTGTTCTTCACCGAAAACTGGTGCATGGATTCCAACTTCGTTACACAGTACGCCCAGGATCCGCTGGATTTCCTGCCGGGCGGCGGCGTGGCGACGGCCCATGAACTCGAACCCCTCGACCAGGACAACCGCGGCATGCTCGACGCCTCCCTCGAGGACTGGCAGGACTACGCACTCCTGGTCAAGTTCGGCATCGCCTCCAACCGCGACCGACCGGCCTGGATTCTGACCTATGCCAGCGCAGTAGACGACAGCCTGCGGGAGGCCGCCGTTCACCTCGCCGAGGGCGCCTGTTTTTACGAGGCCAAGGGCCCCGAAATGCTCGACGACACGACCGGTAGCCGGCTGCAGGCATTCTCCTGGATTGAAGCCAACGCGGCCGCCGCATACCGGAGTGGGCCCCTGGCCGATGTCGCCCTCTACCTCAGTCCCCGCAGCCGGGATTTCATCGATCGGGAGGAAAGCGGCGACGACAAGTTCGACGAGGGCGACACGATCTACCTCAAGGAGTACCGGAAACAGGGGCGGGTTCTGCTCGCGAGGCAGATCCCCTTCGACATCGTCACGGCCTCGTGGACGGCAGAGGATCTCGGGCGCTATCGATTCCTCGTTGTCCCGGCGGCGGCTTGCCTCAGCGATATGGAGGTTTCGACGTTGAGGGCCTATGCGGCGGCAGGCGGAGAGATTGCAACAAGCGGGGAGGTCGGCACGCGGGATCAGTGGTGTGTCGAGCGGGACAGCAACGCCTTCGAGGGTGTCGCGACCCTCGATCCCGATCAGGTTTCGAGCGAAATCCTCGAGACTTCTCTATCCTCGGAGGACCGGCCGAGGGTTCTCGCGGAGGTTCGCTCGGGCGAGGACGAGCAGGGAGCTTTTCTCTTCGTCGGTCTTGCCAAACTGATGGGGTTGGACGTTCAGGACATCGGCATCAGTGTAATGCAGCCCGACGGGTTCATTCCGGTCGAGGCCAGATGGAGTTCACCCGGGAACATGACCGGAACGGTTCCGGTTTCGGCGAACGGGGGCCGGTTGCACTTCACGATCCCGACCCTGGAAAGTGGAGTCGCCGTTGTCATTCGTGGCGGGTCCGTCGCCCTTCGAGCACGTCGACCCACCGGCGGCCGAAGCGGGGCGGGGAGGCCCTGAAGCGGTGCGGGATCTCGAGGCGATTCGAGGGCACAAAACAAAAAGCACTGTCTCCTCAAGGAGCGATAGGGCATTGACGGCGGATGGATTTCGGAGGGTCGTTAAGTGCCATTTGAGGCGC
>JAOZPW010000230.1 GCA_029932545.1 Thermoanaerobaculales bacterium
CGGTGGCTGTCGGCAATAAGCGGAGCCCTCACCACGCTGTCGTTGCGACCAGCACCGACGGCTATGCCTGGAACGAAATCGAGATTGACGATGGTGATGATTTGGCAATTAGGTCGGTAGCCTGGACGGGGAATTGTTTCGTCGCGGTGGGAACCCATGGCTCGCTATTCCGGAGTGACGACGGGTATCAGTGGGAGATTGGAGCCCTGGACCTCAATGGCTATTCCCTGTCGTATGTCGTCTCCAACGGCTCGGTCCTGGTGGGGGTGGGGTCTGTGGATTTTCTCATCTCGGAGGATGATGGTCTGACCTGGCGTCCGACCCTGTTTGACACATACGCCACCGACCTCATCTGGACCGGCGAACTCTTCATTGCAGTCGGAAGGGGCTCTGTCTTTTCCAGCCGGAACGGTGAGGACTGGGTCGCCTCTCCGGTCGGTTTTGCCGGGGGCGCGAATGCCGTCGAGTGGCACGATGGGAAAATTATTGTCGCCGGGTATGCCGCCAATCTCTTGCGGGCGGAGTTGTACCCAACCGCACCACCCCTGGAATTTCCCCAGGATTCGGCGCCGGACTGAGTTTTCTCACCCGCCATCGCGATTCGTGGTTCTGCTATCAGCATCCGTGCCAGGTCCGGCCTTCCCGACATTCTTGTCCTTCACACCCCGGCCTTCGGGGGCGCTTAGAGATCACCGTAAGTTCAGAGAAAGGTGTCAGGCACCCCTTTGCAGACTTGTTGAGCTTTGGCCCCGGCCTTCGGGGGCGCATCAAGGTTGGCGTATGCGAAACACCTGCCGATCGCCCCCGCTCGGTGCATTTCCCGGAGAGGCAGCATTTTTCGAAATGGGTAGACAACCGCCCCTCCGGGAAAGGACCTCGGCGGCCTACGGCGTCGGCCGAGACTCGATTGCTGACGTCACCGCCGTGGGTGCCCGGTGTCGCCCTTCTTCGCATCGACTGCTTGGTTGGGAGTTCTGCTCGGTGAAGAGAGGGCGCACCCGGCACACCCGATTTGGCGTTTTGGGCGCTCTTGATTGTATGCGTCGGCGTTGGCTGTTCGGGGGCTGACGACTGTCCCGCTGACCCTGTCTCTGGTTCTGACGCTGATCCTGAGTTCCACAACCCCTATCCCCCTGCGCGAAGGGCCATTCGATATGTACACCCGGCTATCGACCAAAGAGAAATTTCCCATCCAGATGCTTCTGAATGTTGCGCTCCAGAAGGGTCTCGTGGTCGAATCCCTGGAGCCCGAGGTAGTATTCTGCGGCCCGGATCAGGACGACTTCGGGAATCAGGCCGGTGATCTCGGTACGCCTGATTTCCACGCCGAATCGTCGGCCTTCGAGTCGAATGTTTTCCACGACACGATAAAGAGGCGTCGTCAGGTAGTTGGTAATGGCCACCGAGAGGTAGACGTGGCCCTTGTCGTGGTCCTGGCCCGGTACGGCCCTGATGTGGCCTCCCGAGGTGTCGGCTACCAGATGGCCGATCTCTTTTGCGGTCTGCAAATCGTGAGTTGAGAGGTAGGCCTTGAACGAGATCAAGGGCTGGCGGGCGCCGATGATGGTGACACCCTTGTCCGGAGGAAAGGTGTTGGGTCCCAGGTCGGGCTTCCAACGGAGGTCCTTCATTTTCTCCTCGAAGCCCTCGTATTCCCCCTGGCGAATATTCTGCACGTCTCCCCGGTAGCGATACCTGGCGGAAGCGCCGAAGAGGTAGACCGGAACCGAGAATCGTTGGGCGACCATCTCCGCGAATTCATCCGCCCATTTTTTGGCGTCTGAGATGTCAGCGCCCTTGAGCGGAACGAAGGGGAAGACATCGACGGCGCCGACCCTGGGGTAATCGCCTTCGTGCCGCCGCATGTCGATCTTCTTCAGCGAGAGATCGTAGAGCAGCAAGCCGCCCTCGAAAATGGCATCTTTGGTTCCGGTAAAGGAGAGGACCGTTCGATTCTGGTCGTGGTCAACGGCGACATCCAGCATGATGAGACCGTCGATGCCCCGCAATCGGGCGATCAGGTCGTCGATGAACTGCTGGTCGCGGCCTTCGGAGATGTTGGGTACGCAGGCAATAATCTGACTCATGAGAGCTCCTTGTTCCGGGTCTCAAAAAATGCCGAGAAATACGCCGGCCGCGATGGCCGACCCGATGACGCCGGCGACGTTCGGGCCCATGGCATGTTGCAGAAGATAATTGGTCGGGTCCTCTTCCTGGCCGACGTGGTGCACGACTCTGGCGGAATCGGGAACCGCGGAGACGCCGGCCGCGCCGATCAGTGGGTTGATCTTGGTCTTGCTGAAGAGATTGAGAAATTTGGCGAATAGCACACCGCCGGCGGTGGCGATCGCAAAGGCTGCACATCCCAGGACGAAGATCAGAATGGATTGCCGGGTCAAGAAGACCTGGGCCGAGGTCGAGGCGCCGACGGCGACGCCCAGCAGGATGGTGCAGATATCCAAAAGTGAGGATGAGGCGGTCTTGGAGAGTCTGGTGGTCACGCCACTCTCCTTGAGTAGATTGCCGAAGAAGAGCATGCCTAGGAGCGGCAGACCTCCGGGGGCGACCAGAGCAGTGAGGATCATCCCGGCGATGGGGAAAAGAATCCGCTCTCGTTTTCCCACCTTTCGTCCGGGTTTCATTCGGATCAGACGTTCTTCTCGCGTCGTCAATAGCTTCATGATCGGTGGCTGGATGATTGGTACCATTGCCATATAGGAATAGGCGGCGATAGCGATTGGACCGATCAAGGATGGGGCCAATCGTGAGGCCAGGAAGATAGCTGTGGGCCCGTCGGCACCTCCGATGATGCCGATGGCGGCGGCGTTTGCCGGAGAGAATCCCAGCCAGAGAGCGCCCAGAAAAGTCGAGAAGATCCCGACCTGGGCGGCGGCGCCGAGGAGAACAGATTTTGGATTTGAAAGGAGGGCGCTGAAGTCGGTCAGGGCCCCGATCCCGAGGAAGATCAGTGGAGGCAACAAGCCTGACCTCACTCCGAAATAGATCAAACCCATGACCGAGTTGCCGGTGGTGTTGAAGGTGTACTGGTGGGTCACCGGGTCGACCATATAGACCGATATCGCGTCGAAGATCTGCATCGGGAGGGGGATGTTCCCGATCAAGACGCCGAAACCGATCGGCACCAACAGGAGGGGCTCGAATTCCTTGGCAATCCCCAGATAGATGAAGAGGCAGCCGATGGCCAACATCACCAGGTTGAGCCAGTGGATGTTGGCAAAGCCGGTCCCGGCGATGACCTGGTCGATATAACTTTGGAAATGTCCCGTCAAAAGGTCCTTGTTGAACACGCCTCGGGCGTAGTCGTTAATGCGGCCGATGCTCTCGTGAGGACCTACGGCGACCACAGTGAACAGGGCGCCGGTCTCGTCGGAGGCGGTCATCAATACGCCTTTGGCGCCGTGACGCAACTCGGTGGATTGCTCCTGCCATCCCTTATTGATCCGGAAATATCGTTGGCCATCGAGGGAGGAGGCAACAATGAACGGCAAGTCGAGGTCTTGCACGGTTGCGTGGTCCACATGCTCGAGGGAACGGCCAGGGAGTACTTCGTCGATCCGGGCGATTGCATCGAATTCGTCGGTGTGGATCACGGTGAAACGAGCGATCAGGCCATCGGCAGGGCCGCGGAGTTCGCCCGATGTCCCCGTCGTCGCCGTTCCGTCGATTTTCGGTGAAGCATGTTCGAGGCCCTGTTCGGATCCGATCGAAAGTCCAATGTACTGGCCCTGGTCGAATCGAACAGAGAAGGTTTCTTCATCGGCGTGTGCGAGAGGCAGCAGAAACACTATTGAAAGGAGAGTCAAAGCAATCAGTCGTCCTACCCCAGGCTTCGGACCCCTGACCCCTGGGATCTGAATCAGTGAGGGGGGGAGGGGGAGAGGGGGGGAGGGGGAGAAAAGGCCTCTGCCTTTTTGTGCCTTTTTGTGGCTATTTCCAAAAATCTGCAGGCGGTTGAGTCGATACATCATCAGCCTTCTCTCACAGCGTCGTCATTTCGGGACGATTGATTTCCACCAGGGCATCACCCTCTCCGACGGAGTCGCCTTCAGCGACGAAGGTCTTTTTCACTGTGCCGTTGTGCGGCGCCGTTATCTGGTTTTCCATCTTCATCGCTTCCATCACAATGACGCACTGGCCGGCGGAGACCGCGTCGCCCTCCTTGACCTTGAGTTGCAGGATTAGGCCGGGAAGGGGAGCGGTGATCGTTCCCCCTGAAGTCTGTCCGGACGAGGATGGGCGCCTCTTTTGGACCGGAGCGGTGACCGGGCTGCCCGAATTGACGTGGGCAGGCGCCACCGAGGGTCGGCGGCCCAACTCAATCAGGTCGACGGTGTACTCAGTGTCGTCGACGACGATTCGAGCCTGCTCTGCCGTGATCTCCTTGACCTCGGCTGTGTATTGGCGGTCGTTGACTTTCAGGGTGTATCGGCTCATGGCTCAGATACCTCTTTTCGGCGTTTGATGGTCAGCCGTCCGCCGGGGTCGGCGTGATAGAGACGCCGCTCGATTTCGAGAACGGCAGTGATGACGGAAAGGACCTCGCCGGAAACCGGGGGGCCTTGGGGCGGCGTTGCAGGCGCCCCCTCGACGTGAGTGGAACGAAGGTTGAGAAGCCGAGGGATGATCGAAAAACTGTAGATCAACGCTGCGGTCAGAAGCAGGCCGCTGAAGACCACAGCCAACCCCAGGACCGTGATTGTCAAGGCGTCTGAAAGTTCCATCATTCAATCCGTTTACAGTGGAATATTTGAGTGTTTGACCGGTGGGGTGGCCTCGCGCTTGTCAGCCAACATCTCCAGGGCCTTGATGATCCTGAACCGGGTGTTGGCCGGTTCGATGACGTCATCGATATAGCCTTTGGCCGCGGCGTTGTAGGGGTTCGCGAAGAGCTCGCTGTACTCGGTCTTGAGTTCCTCTGTTCTGGACTGGGGATCCTCGGCCTTTTTCAATTCTCCCCGATGGATGATTTCGACGGCGCCATCAGGGCCCATGACGGCGATCTCGGCCGAGGGCCAGGCCAAGTTGATATCAGCTCCGATGTGTTTCGAGTTCATGACGCAGTAGGCGCCGCCGTAGGCCTTTCGGGTGACGATGGTGATCTTGGGGACCGTGGCCTCCGCGAAGGCAAAGAGCAGCTTGGCGCCGTTTCGGATGATGCCGCCGTACTCCTGGGAGGTGCCCGGCATGAACCCAGGGACGTCTTCAAAAACGACCAGTGGGATATTGAATGCGTCGCAGAAGCGGACAAAGCGCGCCCCCTTGATCGACGAGTCGTTGTCCAAAACCCCGGCCATCGACTGCGGCTGGTTGGCAACGATGCCGACCGAGCGGCCGTTGAAGCGGGCAAAGCCGACCAGGAGGTTGGGCGCCCATTGGGCGTGGACCTCGAAGAAATCATTGTCGTCGATGACGGTTCGAATGACCTCGCCCATGTCGTAGGGCATCGATGGACTGTCGGGCAGAATGAAATTAAGGGACGGGTCCACCCGGTCTGCAGGGTCGGCGCATTCGACGATGGGAGTTCGCTCCCGATGGTTCTGCGGCATGAACGACAGCAGCGCCTTGAGCATCTCAAAAGCCTGGTCTTCGTCGTCCGCAACCAAATGAGTTACGCCACTCTTTGAGGCATGAATGTCGGCCCCACCGAGTTGCTCGGTCGTGACTTCTTCTCGGGTAACCTGTTTCACAACCTTGGGACCGGTCAGGAACATATAGGACGAGCCGCGGGTCATCATGACGAAGTCGGTGATCGCAGGGGAGTAGACCGCACCCCCGGCGCAAGGACCAAGGATCAGGGAGAGCTGCGGCACCTGTCCGGATGCCTTGACGTTCTTGAGAAAGATGTCGGCATAGCCGGCGAGAGCATCGACGCCCTCTTGAATCCTGGCGCCACCGGAGTCGTTGAGCCCGATGATCGGCGCCCCTGCCTTGACTGCCAGATCCATCACCTTGCAGATTTTCTCGGCGTACGCCTTCGAAAGTGATCCGCCGAAGATTGTGAAATCCTGGGAGAAGACGAAGACCAGGCGCCCGCCGATCGTTCCGTGACCGGTGATGACGCCGTCCCCGAGGGGACGATTGCCCTCCATGCCGAAATCGGTACAACGATGGGTGACGAAGGCGTCCAGTTCTTCGAAAAGCCGCGCGATGAGCGGCACCGGGACGCCATAGCCATCGGGGCTCCAGTCCTGAATCATGAGGAACCCGGCACAGTTCGCCGCGATTTCCCGGACTTCGTCTTGGTAACGGTGTACGTCTTCGAAGGGGATGCTCAA
>JAOZPW010000231.1:0-3081 GCA_029932545.1 Thermoanaerobaculales bacterium
ACCGGTGACAGCGGAAGACCGTCTTTCCCAATTCAAACCACCATCATCGGACGCCAGACACCCAACGGTGTAGGCCGCCTCATTGGTATTGGGGAGCCCGTCAACTTCGGTGACAAAGAGAAGGAGCCGGCCCCCACCCAACGCCACAAGTTCAGTGTCAATCAGCATCTTTAACGAGGTCAGAGCGACGACGGGCGCTCCCAGACCGAGTCCGATGGAGGCGACAATCGCTCGCGGCGTATCATTGTGCTCGATCCACGAAACCCACACCCTGTGACCATCGGCGGTGATCGCCGGCCAACGAAGGCCCGGAGGGACGGCAACCGGGGTGAAGGTAAAAGCCCCGTCGGTCGACTGCATGATACCCAGACCAACTCCTATCAGAATCACTCGACCATCATCGGTCACCACCATCCGGGTATCACCACCAACGGGGGCCAGGCGACACTGATCATCGACCACCACCGACTGCGGCGCACGCTCCAGCGGTTTCGAGGACGACAGCGGCACCGAACCACAGCCGGCCCCAAAGCCCAACAATACCGTCAGCAGACAAATCCGAAAAAACCATCGCACTCCCACTCCAGCATCATACGCTGGGAGATTGAAAGGCTGGAACACCGGGGGGTTTGCCCTGCTTGGGAAATCTTTCCCTTTTTGTGCCTCTTTGTGCCTTTTTGTGGCTATTCTTGCTTCTTCATGCCTTATTGTGGCTTTCTGCAAAAGGCTCAGCTGACAGCTGACAGCTGACAGCTGACAGCTCCAGGCGGTACACTGGGCCCACAGTGTTGAAATCGTCCTTGCTTCGTTTGCTCCATCGCCTCCCTCGGATGACTCGAGGTCTGAGGACCCTCAGTTATCGGGCCCAACTGGCCCACGGGAAGTCCGCCGGCGAAATTCGATATCACGTCATCACCGGCGACCCCTCCCAGAGCTGGAGCGTAGCCCTGTGCTCCAAGCTTGATCCTCAGGATGTCCACCGGTGGACGACCGCTCAAACACTGAAGACCATCGAAACCACTGATCAAGCGAGTCCGGATCGTGGTTGGTTTCTGGCGCCCGGGGCGGCCCTTCCTACGGTACACCCGGGATGGCTGGAGTCCGCGCTGTTGGTGGCCTCGACGGAGACGATCGACGCCCTCGCACTGGCCGAACGAGTCAATGATGCGCCCCAGAAGCTCCTCACTTCAGCCGATGACCTGCTGGGTGCTCCCTGGCGTCCCTTGACCCTCTTTTCAGCTCGGGCCTACCGATGGGACGTCGACAGCGACACCGTTCAACCTCACAAGAACACACTGACGGCCAAGGTTATCGGCCCGAACGGCATCGGTTCGGCGCCCACCAGCACATCGGCTGAGTCAGCCCTACGCCGGGGTTCCTATCTCGGCAACCGCCCTCTTCCCGCCCTGTTGAAAATTGGTCTTGCCGATCGGCTCCCGGCTGTCAAAACCGATGACAAAGAGTCCCGTCCGGGTGTCCTGATCACGGCGCCATTTCTCGCCCGTGGCGGTGCGGAACATACGCTCTTCGAGACACTGACGGTCTTGCAGTCCACCTGCCGCATGGCCTTTGCGACCCTGGCGCCTCACCGAGAAGAACTGGATGACCGCCGAAGCGATTTTGAAAACTTGAGCCCGCACCTCTTCAGCCTGGGCGACTGGGTTCACCCCGATGCGATGGTCCCGATGTTGCTCCACCTGATCGACCGCCTGAATATCGATGTCCTCTACAACGCCAACGGCACGACTCTCTTTTATGACTTCGCCCCCCGACTCAAGGCAGTTCGCCCGAACCTGCGCATCATTGACCATCTCTACGACCACCGCGTCGGCTATATCGAACGTTATCGGGATCCCGAACTTCTCCAGTCCATCGACGCCTGCATCGCCGAAAACCATCCGATAGCCGAGGCGCTGGCCACCGAGCACCACTGGCCCGTCGACCGTGTGCCGGTCATCTGGTCCTGCGGCAGACCGAACGACAACCTTCCGCCCAAGGGCGCCAGGGATACGATCCGCCGTGATCTGCGCCTTGCGCTGGGATACACCGATGACGATGTCGTCTTCCTGACGGCCGCCCGCATGCACGAACAAAAACGTCCGCTGGACCTCGTGCGTCTGGCCGAGGCTGTTGTGGACACTCCAGGCATCCATTTCCTGATTGTCGGAGGCGGCCCGATGGAGGAGGCCGTCGACCGTGCAATCGCCCAAGCTGAGACCACGCAAATACGGCGACTGCCTTTCAGGACGGATATTCCGGAGTTGATAGCGGCCTCTGATATCGGATTATTGGTTTCGGATTTCGAGGGTCTGCCGGTCTTTCTTTTGGAATGCCTGCAACTGGGTCGTCCCTTCCTGGGCACCGACGTCGGCGACCTGGGCCGGGTCATCCGGGAAACCGGCGCCGGATTGGTCGTCGAAGAACCCGGGGATATCGGGGCTCTGGCCGAGGCCGTGCGGAAGCTGGCCGACAGGACCGTACGTCGAGATTTCGGCACCCATGCCCTGACGGCGGGCAGGAGGTTCTCACCGGACCACTGCGCCCGGGAATACGAAAAAGTGCTCTTCGGTGATCGATCATGACTCCATTGGGACTCCGCCTTACAGGCCGCACGATTCGCCGTGAACTCTCCATCCTCAAATACCGCCTGCTCCATATTCTGGGCACACGAGCTCCGGCCAAGATGGTCCCGATGCCCGCACCAGGGCCGGACCCCCCGCTGACCCATCCCCTTGTCGGCATCGTCGCACCGTCCGGCATTGACACTGAGCGCCTGGCAGAAATCCTTGCACACCAGACCGAAACATCCTGGACCCTGGTGCCCGGCGCAATCGACACCACACCTTGGCTCTGGTGCCCCGGCTCAGGAATCGAAGATCTGGAGTCCTGCCATCTCGAGAGCCTGATCTTGGTAGCGGCTGCACTCGACCTCACTATGACCATCGGCGGCTGGGCCTTTCCCGAAGGAGCCGTCGGCCGCCCCGACAACGTGGACCCGGGAAACCTGGCCCTTCTGCGTCGCCCCCGCACTCGTACCGTGAGTGAGCCGATTCAAGGCGTCCTCATCCCCCAGATCACCCA
>JAOZPW010000231.1:3181-6293 GCA_029932545.1 Thermoanaerobaculales bacterium
CCCATGTCTACACCCTGGGTGACTGGTTACCCCGAGAGGCACGCGTCGATGTCCTCAGCCATCTCATCAGGCGATGGCAGGTCGAAGTCCTGGTCTCCTGGAACGGCACCGTCGACTTCTACGACCACGCACTGGAGTTGAAACGACAGTTTCCCGGCCTCCGAATCCTGGCCCAGCTTTATAACCATGAAGGCGGTTGGATCGACCGGACGACCTCCGCACAACTGATGGAACTCAATGGGCATCTGGCCGTCAATGACCGCATCA
This sequence comes from Thermoanaerobaculales bacterium, assembly GCA_029932545.1. Taxonomy (GTDB): domain Bacteria; phylum Acidobacteriota; class Thermoanaerobaculia; order Thermoanaerobaculales; family Sulfomarinibacteraceae; genus DAOWGJ01. The sequence goes on from JAOZPW010000231.1 coordinate 3,449, forward strand.
GCCGGGCCCTGGTGGACAGGGGCGCACCTGAGAACCGGGTTCACACGGTGCACCACGGTGTTCGCATTCCAAAAGTAGTTTCCGAGGCGGACCGAATCCAAAGATGCCGGGTCAGAAGGGGTGAACTTGGACTCCCCGAAGAGGCTGTCGTCGTCGGAACGTTCATTCGTTTGCACACCCAAAAACGACCCCTGGACATTGTTCGGCTGGCCCGGAAACTCAGGTCGTCCAGGCTCCACTTCCTGCTCGTCGGCGGCGGCCCGGAGACAGACGCCGTCGAGGCCGAAATCCGGCGTGACCCTCCGGAAAATCTCCTTCGTCTTCCCCTCCAGACCGAAAGCCTCCATCTCTACGATGCCCTGGATATCTGTCTTTTGACGTCACAGTACGAAGGTCTTCCGGTATTTCTATTGGACGGACTGGCACGAGAGATCCCATGTGTCGCAACCGCAGTCGGTGAAATCCCCGAACTCCTGCATGACGGCGGAGGCATCCTGGTTGACCGTCCCGGGGACATCGATGCTCTCGCCGACGCCCTCCTCAGCCTCGAAGACCCCGAGCGACGGCAATCCGAAGGCCGGCGCGGCCGCCGGACCGTCGAGGACCGGTTCGGCCTGGATACATACGTTAAAGCCTACAGGCGGCTGCTGTTCCCCTAACCCAGCGGAGCCGGGACCAAAAGGAAGCGACCGCCTTAACCCCGAGCCCGAGCCCGAGCCCGAGCCCGTTGTCGTTACCGATACAATTTGTCACTGCCCCATGAAATCGGACCCAGGCAACCGCTCCAGTGGGTTTTACAGTTGGGGTTGAACCCGACGAAAGTCGGTAAGGGTAACGGGCTCGGGCTCGGGAAATCACAACGGTGTGCGATCATCGCCAAACCCCCCAACTGTGGGTATTTGTATAACGTCGGCTTGGTTTCTGCCTGGTTTTTTCGAAGGTCCTGGTGTGTATGTGCCTAATAGCTAACAGCGTTCATAGAATCAATGTCTTTTTGTGGCTCATTCTCCGTATTTTGCATCTGGCCCAGCAAAGAGCTTGATACCATCTCCTTGGATAGAAATTTATGACCACCGCACCGCGCTATTCCGTTTTGATTCCGGCATACAACCATGCCGAGTTTGTTGAAGAGGCCGTCACCAGTGCGCTCGAAGACGGAGGCCAACAAGTTGAGGTGATCGTCGTCGATGACGGATCATCAGACGATACCCCCGCCGTGCTGCAATCCCTCGAAACCGACGATCGGGTCCGAGTCCACACCCAGGAGAATCAAGGCGCACACGCAGCACTCAACCGCCTCCTCAGCCTGGCCCGTGGTCAGTTCGTCTTCATTCTCAATTCCGACGACGCCTTCGAAAGCGGACGTCTCAATCGTCTGGCTGGCGCCCTTGAAGACCACCCGGGTGCCGCCGTTGCCTGTTCAACCCTGCGTATCATCGACGACCAGGGTCTGCAAATCGGCATCAAGAACGCCTGGCAAGATCTGGAGCCCTGGCCCGTGCCCCATCCGCCACCACATCTGGCGAATTTCGAAGACCCCACGCTGGCGCTACTGCAGTCAAACTGGGTGGCAACGACCTCCAACATGGCATTTCGTCGCAGCCTTGTGGCCGAGAATAACCTGCAATTCAATCCACTGCGCTACACCCACGATTGGGATTTCCTGCTGGCCGCGTCCGCCTATGGCAAAATCGCCCTTATCGAAGAACCCCTGGTCCGGTACAGGGTTCATGGAAAGAACACCATCCGGGAAGGCGATGGGACAGCGCAGGGCTTGATGAACTTTGAGATCCTCTGGACCGTCGCCCGCCATGCTGCGCCCACGATTGCCCGGGCCACCGACCGAGGTTTCGACCCCGATGACCTCAAGAATCGCCTGATGCGGTCCCTGCCCTCCTTCGGCCGCGAAGACCTGCTCTTCCAACTCCTCACGCTGCGCGGGAACGGCGACACACCACCCCCGAGTTTCGACGCGCTGTTACACCCCGATCACCCACTGCGACGGGCAGCGCTCCTTGCGCTTGAGGGAAAGTCGTGAATAAGACCAATCCATACCTATTAATTCGTTCAGGTTGGCAGCATGACAATGAACCACGACTGACTGCGGGCCCTGAAGGACCCGCCTACAGATCCTAGGTTATTGAAATTTAGAGAGTTAAGTGTAGGCGCGTCCTTCAGGGCGCGCGGCTGTGCAGTTCCCAACCGCACTCGGTACCGTCGACCTGATTAAAGGGGATAGGTATGAACCAATCTCATGCGCGGAGCGCTCTAGCGAGGATGTGGGCCGGATTGGCCACCGGTCAACCACAACCTGCCACCCCATTTTTGGCCAATACGGCCCGCATCCTCGCTTACAGCAGCCCTCGATCCCTCATCCACACATCGTTGAAGATCGTACTAAGATAGCGGGTTCCCGAGTCCGGGAACAGTGTGACAATTCGGCCTGGGCCGTCCATGGCCTTGGCGACCTGACGGACGCCCCACAATGCCGCCCCCGACGAACCACCAGCCAGTATGGCCTCTTTCCGAGCCAGCTCCCTGGTGGCCAGAAAGGCCTCCCGGTCCGACACGCGGAGCATATCGTCCAGCAGGTCGAATTCCGGACAACCGATAATTTCCTCGTCGCCCAGACCTTCGATCAGATATGGACCCGGCTCGGACAGGCGCCCTTCGTGGAACCAGTCAAAAAAGACCGACCCCTCGGGATCAATCGCCACGATCTTGATCAAGGGATCCTGCTCCTTGAGGTACCGCGCCGCGCCGCAGATCGTTCCCCCGGTTCCGATACCGGCCACCAGCACGTCGATGCGGCCGTCCATCTGCTCCCAGATCTCGGGTCCGGTGG
>JAOZPW010000026.1:0-14771 GCA_029932545.1 Thermoanaerobaculales bacterium
CCCAAACGCGCCCGGGCGGCCCAGTAGCGCACGCCGTCGGCGGTCCACTCGTCGAGCAGATTCTCCGGCGTGACGACGTTGCCCTTGGACTTGGACATCTTCTTGCGGTCGGGATCGAGGATCCACCCGGAGATGACAACGTGATGCCACGGAACCTGGTCGTGGTGCATCCACGCCTTGACGATCGTATAAAAAGCCCAGGTGCGGATGATCTCGTGCGACTGCGGACGGACATCCATCGGGAAGAGCTTCTCGTGCCGCGCGTCATCAACACCCCAATGGCTTTGGATCTGCGGCGTCAGAGACGACGTCGCCCAGGTATCCATGACGTCGGGGTCGCCGGTGAAGCCACCCGGTTCGTTCCTCGAACTTTCGTCGAAACCCGGGGGACAATCGTATTGGGGGTCGATCGGCAAGTTGTCTTTTGCTGCAAAGATCGGCTGGTCGACGACGGGCTCACCGTCGGCGCCGACCGGATACCAGACGGGAAACGGGACTCCGAAGTAACGTTGACGAGAAATGCACCAATCCTGGTTGAGGCCCTCGACCCAATGGTCGTATCGGGTCTTCATGTGTGCCGGGTGCCACTTGATCTTTTCACCCTGTGCCATCAACGCTTCTTTGTGCTCGAGGATCTTGATGAACCATTGGCGGGTCGGCACGAATTCCAGCGGACGGTCGCCCTTTTCGTAGAACTTGACCATCTGGTCGGTCGGCCTGAGGTCCCCGACAAGGGCCACGCCGCCTCCGGGGAAGGAGTCCTCTTCGGCCAAAAGCTCCGCAGACTTCTTCTTGGCCTGTTTGGCGGTCAAACCGGCGATCTGATCGTAGGCCGCTTGTGCGGCTTCGGGGTTGACGCTCTCAAACGGCGCCTGGCCGAAAACGACCGGAACCAACCGTCCATTGCGACCGATCAGCTGCTTGACCGGCAGTCGGCTCTGCTTCCACCATTCGACGTCCATCGCATCGCCAAAGGTACAGACCATCAAGATGCCGGTGCCCTTTTCGGGGTCGGCATGCTCAGCCGCCAAAATCGGCACCCTCGCACCGAAGAGCGGTGTGATGGCATATTTCCCGAACAGCGGCTTATAACGTTCATCGTCCGGATGGGCAACGACAGCGATACAGGCGCCCAAGAGCTCGGGGCGGGTCGTTGCAACCGACAGCTCACCACCATCTTCGACTGCAAACCTGATGTCGTGGAAGAGACCCTGTTGAGGCCGGTCCTCGACCTCGGCCTGTGCCACGGCGGTCTGGAAGTCGATGTCCCACATCGTCGGTGAATCGAGGTTGTAGACCTGGTCCTTCTCGACCAGATCGAGGTAGGACAGTTGCGAAATCCGCCGGCTGAGATCATCAATCGTCGCGTACTGCTCATCCCAATCCAGGGACAAGCCCAGACGCCGCCACAGGTGTTCAAAGGCCTTCTCGTCTTCTTCGGTAATCACCGAGCAGGCGTCGATGAAGTTCTGGCGGGAGACTTCCTGGATCCGAATGTCCTTCTTCTTCATACCCTCGACCTTGGTCGGGGTCCAATCCGGGTCAAACGGCAAGTGGGGGTTGCAGCGAATGCCCAAGACATTCTGAACTCTGCGCTCGGTCGGCAGACCGTTGTCGTCCCAACCCATCGGGTAGGCAATATTGAGGCCCTGCATACGCTGAAACCGAACCAGTAGATCCTGGTGGGTGTAGCTGAAAACGTGCCCGACATGCAGCGAACCCGATACGGTCGGCGGAGGCGTATCGACGACAAAGGTCTCTTCACGCGGCCGGGTTGCATCCCAGCTATGAAGTTTCCACTGCTGCCACTGCTCCCGCCACCGCTGTTCGGCGGCAGTATGGTCGTATCTCTTGGGAATTTCACTCATCAGTCATCTCCTCCGGGCACAACACAGCTGCGGATTCTACACGATGAGCCGGAAAACTAATAAATGAACCCAAAAACGCCGTCACAGCACGGAGAATTTGATCAATTCACCCACCGAATCGGCTCAGAATCGACCCCAATTATTGACGGACAGCTTGACAAAACTCTGCCAAGGGGGTTTTATCTGGCCCCATGGCAGAAGCACTGATCATCGTCGAATCGCCCGCCAAGGCCCGAACCATCTCCCGGTTCCTGGGCTCGGACTACACCGTAGAGTCATCAATCGGCCACATTCGGGACCTTCCGTCCAACGCGACCGAGATCCCGGCCAAGCTCAAAAACAAAGAGTGGGCCAGATTGGGCGTCGACGTCGATTCCGGCTTCACACCCGTCTATGTCATCCCGGCTTCGAAGAAGGCTCATGTGGCGAAACTCAAGAAACACCTGGCCAATGCCGAGGTTGTTTACCTGGCCACTGATGAAGACCGCGAGGGAGAAGCCATCGCCTGGCATCTCGCGGAGGTCCTCAAACCCAAGGTTCCGGTCCGGCGCATGGTCTTTCACGAGATCACGAAATCGGCCATTTCCAGAGCTCTGGAGGAAACCCGGGACATCGACGCCAACCTGGTCAAGGCCCAGGAGGCACGGCGGGTACTGGACCGGCTTGTCGGCTACGAGGTCTCGCCCCTCTTGTGGCGCAAGATCAAGCCGAAGCTGTCTGCCGGCCGGGTACAGTCGGTCGCGACCCGCTTGGTTGTCGAAAGAGAAAGAGCACGAATCCTATTCGTGCAGGCCGAATTCTGGGGTCTGGAAGCGTCGCTGACAGCCAAGGATGACCGCCAATTCAAGGCCCGTCTGACTGAGCTGGACGGCAAAAAAATCGCCGTCGGCAAGAACTTCGACCCGGACTCCGGCGAGGTCAAAGGGAAGGCTCTGGTACTGGATGGTGAGGTCGCCCGCCGCTTGGCAGCAATCCTCAAGGATAAGGCTCTGCAGGTCGATGACGTCACGGCCAAGCCCTTCACCAACAGACCTTACGCACCCTTCATGACCTCAACGCTCCAGCAGGAGGCCGGGAGGAAACTCCGGTTCAATGCTCAAAGAACGATGCGGGTCGCACAAAGCCTCTACGAAAACGGCTACATCACCTATATGCGGACCGACTCCAACACGCTCTCCAAAGAGGCGGTTTCGGCAGCTCGGCGACAGGTTGCGGAGCTCTATGGCGACAACTACCTGCCCGATCGTCCACGTATCTACACCTCGAAGTCGAAGAACGCCCAGGAGGCCCACGAAGCCATCCGGCCGGCGGGAGAGGTCTTTCGGACTCCTTCGAGTCTGCGTGGCGAGTTGGACCAAGACCAGCAACGACTCTACGAGATCATCTGGAAACGGACCCTTGCCTCGCAGATGTGTGATGCCACAGGCCGGCGCACGACGGTCAGCCTGCGAGGCGACGGTGGTGAAGACGGTCCGGCCCTGTTCACCGCGAGCGGCAAAGTGATTACCTTCCCCGGTTTCCTGAGGGCCTATGTCGAAGGCTCAGATGACCCCTCCGCTGAGTTGGCCGATCAAGAAGCCGTTCTTCCGCTGCTTTCCACCGGAGACAGGGTCGAAACAGAAGGCTTCGAGCCCACCCAGCATTCAACCCAACCGCCTGCGCGCTTCACCGAAGCAAGCCTGGTCAAGGAGTTGGAAACCCGTGGCATCGGCCGGCCTTCGACCTACGCCAGCATCATCCAAACGATTCAGGACCGCGGCTACGTCTGGCACAAGGGGCCGGCGTTGGTGCCGACCTTCACCGCATTCGCCGTCACCCGACTGCTTGAAGAGAACCTTCCCGATCTGGTCGACTACGACTTCACGGCCCGGATGGAGAACGAACTGGACGCCATTGCCGGAGGACAACTGGACTCCACGGATTGGCTGGGAAATTTCTTCTTCGGCACCACCGGGGGCAACGGCTCAAATACTGGAATTCGAAAGCTGGGGTTGAAGGCGTTGATCGCCAGCCACGCGGAACAGATTGACCCACGGGTGGTGTCCCGGTTCGACCTGGGGACGACCGAGGAGGGCGAAGTAATCGCAGTCCGAGTGGGCCGATACGGCCCCTACCTCCAGCGTGGAGACAGCGATCAGCGCGCATCAATTCCTGATGATGTGGCGCCGGATGAATTGAATCTGACCACGGCACTTGAGATGCTTGCCGAGTCCGGAAAAGCCGACGAAGCCCTGGGCGCCGACCCGGACAGCGACCTGCCGGTGTACGTCAAGAACGGGCGTTTCGGGTGGTATGTGCAACTCGGCGACAACAGCGGCGGCGACAAGAAATCCAAGCCGAAGATGGCCAGCCTGTGGCCGACGATGGATCCACAAACCCTCGATCTGGAAACCGCCCTGATGTTGCTGTCCTTCCCCAGAACCGTTGGCACCCACCCTGAAAAGGGTGAGGCCATCACCGCCCAGGACGGCCGGTTCGGACCTTATCTCAAAATGGGTTCGGAGACCCGCTCTCTCGAAAACCACGATGCCCTGGCCTCAGTGACCCTCGAGGCTGCGGTCGAGGCCTTCTCGAAGCCCAAGGCCGGCAGAGGCCGAGGCATTCAGACTCTCAAGGAGCTGGGAACTCACCCGGACACCAAACTCGAACTCTCGATCAAGAGCGGACGATTCGGACCCTACGTGACCGATGGAACCGTCAACGCCAGCGTACCCAAAGGCAAGGATCCCGAGGGGGTGACTCTGGATGATGCCGTCGAATTGATCGCCCGGCGCGAGGCCAAGTTGCGCGCCCAGGGCAAGGATCCCCGAGCGCCCAAGCCCAAGAAGACCCGGAGAAAAAAGAAGGCATGATGCGAAAATTAGGAAGGTGTAGGGCATTGACGGCGGATGGATTTCGGAGGGTCGTTAAGTGTCATTTGAGGCGCATTTGAGACGCTGTACTCCCCGTACGGGCCGAGGATGCAACGAAAAAGGGCCTTCACGACACCCGAAAGGCACCGGTGATTCAATGCCCTACTCCCTCCTAGCGGCCCTCCTCCTTTCCGCCATTCTGATTTCTTGCGCCTCGACCGCCATGGCGTCGGCCCTGGAAGACCGGATGGAACGGGACCTCGAGGGTGCCTGGGCTGCCCTGCGGATCGAAATCTACTCGAACTGCTCCGGCGCCTACAACGACAATCATATCAACGCTTTGGGCGTGGCGGCCAAAGCCGACCGTCGCTTCGAACCGGGAGAGGTGGTCAAAATCGACCGGGTCAAGGTCAAGCGCTCGAGAGTCGATTTACTCCTGACACTGGCCGAACCGATCCTCAAAAACCATTCCGACGGACCGTTCATTCTCTTTTCCGAGTCTCCCTGCAAGGTCCAGCTTATTTTCGACGTACCCCGAGACTGGATCAAAAGCGGGGACCACCGCAAGATCCTGTCCGAAATCGACCAGCGCCTGACGACTTTCGCTTCCTTCGAGGCAGCGAGAACCTCGGCCCTGTGCAACGGCCGCGAACGCGACCCCTACCCTGCAGACTACGAACTGACCCTGATCCGTCACGAAATCTGGCAGGCCGAAGAACTGAATTTCGAGATTCAGGCCCGGGCCGATCAGGCTCTCGAAATGGCCCTCCAGGTGACCTCGAGTGTCAGCGATGATCCAGAGTATCTCAAGGGCTTTGCCGACGGTGTCCAGAACATGAGGTTCTGGTCGGAGAACGACTGTGACCGGTTGCTTTCCGCAAACTTCGGCAGCATTTCCGACAGGCCCCCGAAGGGTTCCAACAGGCGCTACAAACCAGGCTACAGAGACGGTCAGGAACTGATCTTCAACCTGATTCTCGCCAAGCGTCTCGAAGGCTGCTACGTCCCCGTTCCGGCGATGCCGGAGTAGAAGAGCTCTCAGCTTATTCTATGCGTCACAATGCGGGGCAGCGCCCGCACAGGACTCCCCCGGAGTCCCCACGGCTTCACCGTGGCAGGCCTTCGGCCTGGTGCCGGTTCCTACCCCGCGCTCCATAACGCAGGCCCAGTGGGGTATTTCCTTCCCTTTTTGTGCCTTCTTGTGGCTTCTTGCAAACAGCTGAGCGATCAACTATCAGCGAGGGTTCGTTTGCCGATCACCCAGGCACAGGCTGCAACGAGAGCCCCAACGAGTCCGTCGATCAAGTAGTGGTATCCGGTCAGCATGCTGCCGATGAGAATCAGCGGAATGAGAACCACGTTCCACCACAGCCATACCTTCCCTACCTTCGGTGCCCAAAGTGAGTAGAGCACAAAGACGGCAACGTGCAGGCTGGGAAAGGCCGCAAGGCCGAAGAACCGGATAATGACGTTGTATTGCCCCGCAACAAGGCTCGATGTTTCCAGAAAAAGCTGACGTTGCACCCCAACAGTGGTGGGCATATTCATCAGAATTTCTTGGAAAAGCTCAGGCCGAGTGAAAACCGGCCCCCACGAAGGCAGCAATACATAGAGCAACAGGCCCAACTGCCACATTACGAAGAAACTGTTGAAGAACCTGATGCGCGAACGGCCGCGCAAAAAAGCGAAGAACACGATAACCCCGGCCCACAAGGCAAGGAAATAAATGCTGCTGTAGAGGATGTCGAAAGCTCGATGTACCGACGGGGCGGAGAACAATCTCAAGACCATGACAACCGGATCGTGGCCGGCGCCGAGAACAGAATTCAACCGCCAGAGGAGCGCATCAAAATTCCCCGAGTTGATCAGGGGAATATAGGCCTTGAGAATGAGGTGCGTTGTCTGGATCAAACTGAACGAAATCATGATGCGTCCAGCATCAATCCAGTAAGAGGCGTGACGCGGTTCAAATGACTGGAGTACCTGTCTCTGCTGATCCCGCGAGCGAAAAATCAAATTCCAAGCATTCATCAGGACGACCAACACGGTCGACAAGAATGCGAGAAACGCCATTCTCTTGAAAAGCCAAAGGGCCAGCCCCAGGGGCTGCGTCATCACCGGCTGCGTCGAGAAAAAGAGAATCAGGGTCGCCACAGAAATCAATGCCAGCCATTCGAAAAGATAGAGTTTTCTGAGGCCCTTGCCCAAGCGGCGAGTCCACCTCGAGAATACGGTCATTTATCGGCCTTGTGGAGCGTGACACGCCGGACACCTGAGATCTGGCGGGTCACCGCGCCCTGCTCAACCGCCTTGATGACTGCTGCGGCATCCTCGATCACCGACCCGCACACGAGGTCGATACCGAAATCAAACAGGCACGGCATCATCGGCGTGCTGGGCCCGAGCATCAGGGTGAAAGCCTGCGGGCTGATGAAGTGGAGAATATCGTCGAGAGTGTGGTTGATCAGGGTGGTCGCACTTATGGCCACGACCTCGGCATGCGGCAGCACGCCGGCGACGTGCTCCGGCCCCAGATCATCGGCCCTCCGACCGGCGCCTTTTTCAAAAACCCAGAGCTCTCTGCTGACGGCACGAATCTCTTCGACAAAGGGAAACCGCCCGATGATGGCGACAGTCTTGTCCCGTCCTTTGTCTTTCAGAACCTCTCTGGCATTCAGGTCGGCAACCACCATGCCGCTGACGTCTGTCAGGCTGTTGACCGCAGCCAATCCGACGGCCGCTTCAGGGACCGAGGAGGAACGGAGCAATTGCACCAGCGCCCCCAATCCCAGATCGAGCAGCCCGCCCGCGGCCTCCACCGGAACACCGGTCCGCCGGTCGAATGATCCAGCCATCGTTGACGCCATGCCCGCTCCGCCCGAGGACCTCACCACGGTCCAATAGGGGCCGATCCTGACGTCGAGGACCTCAATTCCCGGACTGGGGGTGCACTCCTTGAGGATCACATCAATTACGGAACTTTGTACTCTTCCCATCGGCGTACTGTAGCGCGGCACGGCCACCGCCTTCCCAGAAAAAGTGTCCGACCCCGAGAACGGACGAGAAACCACCGTGCGCCTGCTCTCCATCGGCTGAGGAACCGGAGAGCAATGGGACGCGAGCTACCGGTATTTTGAGGCAACCTGGTCGACGGTGTTCGATTGGCTCGAAGCCTTGTTTGAAGACGAAGGGACACTGGGAGAATGAATCACCGAGTCGGGGACGTGGTCATTGAAAAACTCAAACAGATGACCCATACCTCACCGTATACACAGTAGAAGTCTCAAGCCTCGACCAACAAAGGAGCACCACATGGGACGCATAACAGCTTTTCGATCTCTCATTCTGGCAACCGCCATGATTGCATCGGTGTCTCTGGTGTCGGCAGATTGGAACGAGGGGCTCACGGCCTTCGACGCCGAGAACTACCAGGTGGCGGCCGAACACTTCGCCGAGATCACCCGGACCAACCCTTCCTGGTCTGGGGGCTTCTACATGCTGGGCCGGTGCCAGTCGGAATCGGACCACGGGACAGAGGCCATCGAGAACCTGCAAAAAGCCTACGACCTCGATTCCTCAGATGCCGATATTGTCATCGCCTTGAGCCGCGAACTGATGTCCGCGGAAAACTTCGCAGAAACCCGGGAGATCCTGGATTCGACCACGGTCGACCTACTGCCGCCCGCCCTGCGTTCCGAGGCCACGGCTCTGCTGGCTACAGCAATGCTTGAAGAAGGCGATGCCCAAGAGGCAATTGGCTTCCTCCAGAAATGTCTCGGTGGGGATGGCGCCAACGCAGCACTCTTCCGACTCCTGGGAACGGCGCATGCTCTCGAGGGAGACCACGAAGAGGCTTTTCGTAGTTATTCAGAAGCGTTCGAGTTGGGCTCTGATGAATCCTCCGGTGAGGCCGCAACACGAGCGGCTCTCTCACTTGCCGGGGCCGCCCCCGAGGCCGACCGAAAGACCGAGTGGTACGGCCATGCCCTGGAAATCGGGAGCCGGTTGGCCACGTTGTTCCCCAAAGAGGACCACGATCTGATAGCCGGACGAGCCGCCCTCGGCGCGGAAGACTTCGAAGCTGCCGAAAAGTGGTTTCAGGCAGCCCGGTCGAAGAACGAAAACGACCCCGAGACTCGGTACTTCCTGGGCCGGAGCCTCACAGGCCTGGGTCGGGACAATGAAGCCTACGACACATTTTCAGCAGCTCTTGCCATTGCACCCGATGATGGGTTGGCCCGGAGAATCCATGGCCGTATGGGCCAGATCGACGCCTGCCGCCTCGATCTCGACACGGCTGCGAAACACTATCTCTCAGCCGGGAAGACAGACCGCGCCGAGGAGATTGGCGCCTTGGCCGACGAGTTTTCCGAGGCTCTGGCTCAACTGGAGAAGCACCGCAGCAACGTCGCCGAAATCCAACAAATGGAGCGAGACCTCGCAGAACTGGGCGACGCTCAGGGTGTGACCGCCATGCGGGAACGCGCTGCCGCCGAACAAACCAAGATCAACGAGATCGAGGACAACCTGGAGGCCGTTCGTACCGCCCTGTGCGGGTGAATAGCTCTCAGCTGAGCTGCTAGCAAAAACCAGGAGACCTGCTGGGATTGTATCCGGGAGCGCGGGCCTCCTGGCCCGCATCGTGGCGACCGCTTTTTGCAAGTGGCTGAGCTGTCAGCTCTCGCCATAGCCGCCTGCAAAATTCCCTGCATCACAATGCGGGGCAGCGCCCGCACAGGACTCCTCCGGAGTCCCCCCGGCTTTGCCGTGGCAGGCCTTCGGCCTGGTGCCGGTTCCTACCCCGCGCTCCATAACGAAGGCCCAGAGGGGCAATTCCTTCCCTCTTGGCATTTCCTTTGCGCTCTTTGTGGCTATTTCCTGATATCTGATATGGCCTGCAACTGTCTACTTTCGCTGTTGAAAAAGTCTCCCGAACCGATTCAGCCCATTCGCGTAGTTCTGTTTGGGAGGCGATCTCATGGGCAAGATCCTCAAACTTTTGGTGACCGTCGCGATCATCGGCGGGGCTGCGGCGTTGGTCTATGGTTACATCTCCAACAAGAACGATACCGGTCCCGGTTTCACCTTGATCGAGGCCGAGCGCGGCGACATCACCGAGAAGGCGCTGGCGGTCGGCAAGATCGACCCCCGTGAGCAGTTTCAGGTCAAGTCCAAGATCTCCGGCATCGTCAGCCGGTGCTTTGTCGAGGTCGGCGACCAGGTGGTATCGGGCGACCCTCTGTTCGAGATCGCACCTGACCCGACGCCTCAGGAATTGCTGGACGTCGACCACCGTCTGCGCTCGGCACAGACGCGGTTCGACAAGGCCGAGGCAGATTTTGAGCGCGGGCGCCAGTTACACCGGGACGGTCTGATGTCCAAGGGCGACATCGACGCGATCGAGGAGAGCTTCCAATTGGCTCGGGTCTCCGTCGAACAGGCACAGGACAACCAGGAACTGACCCGTCAGGGCCGCGTTACCGGTACGACGACCCAGGTGGAAACGACAATCCGAGCCAACGCCTCAGGGACTGTGCTGTCGCGAGTGGTCAGCACCGGCGACCCGATCGTGCCCCTGACCTCGTACCAGCCCGGTACGGAAATGGCCACGATCGCCGACATGAGCGATCTGATCTTCAAGGGCACGGTCGACGAGATCGACGTCGGCAAGATCTCCGTCGGCATGTCCTGCCGTATCAAGGTCGGCGCCCTGCCCGAGGCGATCGTCACCGGCACGCTGTCCCGGATCGCCCCTCAGGCCCAACGCTCGGAGGGCGCCACGCTCTTCGACGTCGAGATTGAACTGGACCCCAACCAGGACATCCTCCTTCGGGCCGGCTACTCGGCCAATGCCGATGTCGTCATCCGTGAGAAGACCGATATCGTTCTCATCCCCGAACGCCTGCTGTTGTTTGAGGACGACGGCGCCTCGACCTTTGTCGAGTTCCCAGGCGAGGGGCCGGAAGCCGAGCCGGTCAAGGTCGCCGTCGAACTGGGCCTCTCAGACGGCCTCAACGTCGAAATTCTCTCCGGACTGACCGACGGAGATCAGATCGTGCAGAGGCCACCGAGAGAAATTAACTGACTCAATGACAGGCTTCGGTTCTTTCTTCATGCAGCTCATTCGGGACGTATGGACCCAGAAGCTGCGCACCTTTTTGACCGCCTTCGGCATCGTGTGGGGCACCGTGGCGGTCAGCCTCTTGCTGGCCTTCGGCCAAGGCCTCTACATCCACCAGACCAAGAGTTTCGCCGGTCTTGGCGATCGCATCGTCATCGCCTGGCCCTCGAGAACCTCCCTGCCCTTCGAGGGCCTCGGCAAGGGTCGGCGCATTCGCCTTGACGAGAGTGATATTAATTTCCTCAAGGCCCAGTTGCCGGCCATCAAGGCCATTTCCAGCGAATACGCACAAGAACTCCAGGTCCGTTACGGCGACCGTACCCGCTCAGTCGATATTTCGGGCATCACACCGGTCTTCAGCATCATGCGCAATTTGATCCCGACAGAGGGCGGACGATTCATTAACCCGGTAGATATGGAAAAGCGCCGACGGGTGGTCTTTGTCGGCAATGAAATTGCCGAGGATCTATTCGGCGAGAGCGACCCTATCGGTCAGACTCTATTTATCCATGGTTCCCCATTCCAGGTCGTCGGGGTCTTGATGGCCAAGGACCAGGATTCATCCTACTCAGGCCGCGACCACTCGATGATGTTCATACCGGGAAGCACCTACCGCGCCTTGACCGGCCAGCGATACATCAACCTGTTCATCTTCAAGGCCGCGACGCCCGATCTCAATGCAGCGCTGACTGAAGAAGTCACAGCCGCCCTCGGAGGCAGGAAACGATTCGACCCGGCAGACACTCAGGCGGTTCAGGTGTGGGATACGACCGAGATGTTCGTTTTCTTAGACGCCTTCATGTTGGGATTTAATGTCTTCCTCGGGCTCATGGGAGTGCTGACCCTTGTCGTCGGCGGCATCGGAGTCTCCAACATCATGAACGTCGTCGTCGAAGAACGAACCCGGGAAATCGGCATCAAAATGGCCCTCGGCGCCCGGTCCCAGGTCATTCTGAGTCAGTTCATGTTGGAAACCATGGTCCTGACCGGCGTCGGTGGGGCCATCGGCCTGGGCATCAGCTACGGCCTGTGTTCGATCTTCCCCCACTTCGGCTTGGACGAGTTCCTCGGCAACCCCGTGTTGGAACCGCAGACTGCATTCTTGACCGCCGGCCTCTTGGGCATTGTCGGCTTCCTCGCCGGATTCTTCCCAGCGCGGGATGCCGCCCGACTGGATCCCGTGATCGCGATGAAGGTGTGACTGAGCGATGAATCTCAACGACATCACCGTCATCACCCAGCTCTTTGCCAAGGCGTCCAGCCTGCAACGCAAACGGGCCGTTTTGACAGTCGCGGCGATCGCATGGGGCACTGTCGCCATCTTGATGCTGCTGTCCTTCGGACAGGGCCTACGGGATCAACTGGTGAAGGGGAAACACGGCATGGGCGAGAACCTCGCTGTTTGGTGGCCCGGAGAGACCACCAAGGTCTGGGAGGGTCTTCCCCAGGGCCGAGCGATTCGCCCTCGAATGGACGACATTTCCTACCTTCGAGGTCGCATGCCGACGGCCGAGGGCGTTGTCGGCGAAATCTCTTCGTGGCAGACGACCCTGACCTGGGGAACGACTACGGTCTCCAACCGGGTCACAGGCGTCAACTGGGAGTACGGCAAAATGCGCTACCACTGGCCACGTGCGGGTGGCCGCTTCATCAATTACAACGACGAGGCGGAGAAACGGCGGGTGATCTTCCTCGGCAATCAACTGGCCGAAGACATCTTCGGCGACCACGAGCCGGTCGGTGAGACCTTGCTGGTCAACCAGGCGCCCTACCTGGTGATCGGGGTCATGCAACGAAAAATCCAGATGGGCACCTACAAGGGACCCGACGAGGGCAACGCCGTCATCCCGATCACAACCTTCGCCTCACATTTCGGCCGACAGCAGTTGACCAACATCGTCTACAAGGTCAGCACGCCGGAGGCCATGCCTCAGGCACAGCGGGAATTCAACGAGGGTCTGGCGGCCAAGTACCGCTTTGACCCCATGGACGAGGCTGTGACGGGCGTCTGGGACACCGCGAGGGGGGCTGAAATCATGGATCAGTCGATGCTGGGAATGCAGATCTTTCTCGGCATCATCGGCGCCTTGACACTGCTGATCGGCGGCATCGGCGTTGCCAATATCATGTACGCCGTGGTCAAGGAAAAGACCCGTGAGATCGGGGTCCAGATGGCCCTCGGCGCCCACCGGGGCTGGATCACCTGGCCCTTCATCTTGCAAGGCGTCGCTTACACCTTGCTGGGCGGTGTTTTCGGCATGGTCATCGCCCTTGTTCTGGTCTCATTGATCGCCCTGGTTCCGGTCGAAGGAAACCAGGCGCTCGAGTTCCTCGGCAAGCCGACCCTGTCATGGCAGATCGCAGCGGCAACCGCATTGATTCTGGGTAGCGTCGGCGTAGTCGCCGGCTATGTCCCTGCACGGCGTGCGGCAAGCGTAGACCCCGCCGAAACCCTGAGGTACGAATGAGGGGAAGCTCTCAGCTCTCAGCTGTCAGCTCTCAGCTGTCAGCTTTTTGTAGGGTGGGCATTGGCCCACCATCGTTCGGTAATCGGAAGGACAAATCCATGAACTGGGCACTCCCCAAGAGACGCACTGTCGCACCCACCTCCAACGGACACATCATTCAGATGCAGTCGATCCGCAAGGTCTACGACACCGGCAAGATCCAGGTCGAGGCTTTGCGCGGCATCGATTTTGAGGTCGGCCGAGGCGAGTTCGTTGCCGTTGTCGGCCCCTCGGGCTCCGGGAAGTCGACACTCCTCAACCTGCTGGGCTGCCTCGATACACCCTCCGGCGGCGAATACCTGCTGGGTGGCGAGGCCGTTGCCGGTCTGGACAAGGACCGCCTGGCCGACGTGCGCAACCGGAGGGTCGGCTTCGTCTTCCAGAACTTCAACCTCTTGGCCCAGCTGACCGCCCTGGAGAACGTCGAGATGCCGATGCTGTTCGGGCGCATCGGGCGCAAAGAACGGCGGCAGCGAGCCACTGAGGGTCTCGAGAAAGTCGGTCTGGGAGATCGCACCCACCACAGGCCCACCGAACTCTCAGGCGGTCAAATGCAACGCGTCGCCATCGCTCGCGCCCTGGCCATGGAACCCGACATTCTCCTGGCCGACGAACCGACAGGCAATCTGGACACCGGCTCGGGCACCGATGTGCTTTCACTGCTTGAAGAGCTGTGGAAGCAGGGCAGCACCCTGGTCGTCGTCACCCACGACACGGCCCTGTCCCGCAGAGCCCAACGCGTGGTCGAGATCCGAGATGGACTGATCGTCAACGATCAGCGAATTCAGCCTGACAGAAAATAAGAAAAACGCAGAGACGCGGAAACGCAGAGTTTCGGAGACTCGTGGCCCGAAGCGATATGGAAAATACCACCGTAATTGCAAAATAAAGGAGCCCAAAACTGAGTTCTTTGAAATGCACCAGGACCCACAAATTCAAGACCACCACAGGATTTACAGTCCATCTCCTGTGTTTTTTCTCTGCGCCTTTGCGTCTCTGCGTTAATTTCCTCGAACCGCCCGGGACAACGCCTCTTCCAGCGAGGGCAGGTCGAACTGAAATCCTGCCCGTTCCAGCACCTCAGGACGAACACGCGCACTGGACAACAGCAGGGCATCACCCATTTCACCCGTGAGCAACCGAATGGCGAATGCCGGGGCAGGCAAGAACGCAGGCCGATGAAGGATCCGACCCAAAACCTGAGCAAACCCCCAACTGGTCGTTTCTTCCGGCGAGACCAGGTTGATTGGGCCTGAGAGTTCAAGGTGCTCCAAGGCGAAGATCACTGCGCCTATGACATCATCCATTGCAATCCACGGCCACCACTGGCGGCCGCTCCCGATCGGACCACCCAGGCCCATCTTGAACGGCAATAACATCCGGGCAAGGGCGCCGCCCGATCCTACGACCAAACCAAGCCGGA
>JAOZPW010000026.1:14871-21217 GCA_029932545.1 Thermoanaerobaculales bacterium
CAAGCCGGATCACCCTGTGACCCCGCTGCCTGAGACCCTCAACCAACACCTGCCCAACGAACCCGCTCGATCCTGAAATGACGATCTTTATACTGACGCCTCGATCACCTCAAGGTCATAAAGATGAATCTGCCGGTCCGCCGTCAAAAGCGGCATCCCCTCCAGTTGTGCCTGAGCAACCAGCATTCGATCAAAAGGATCACGGTGATGGGAGGGAAGCCCGCCGGCCTTCAAACCATGAGCATGAGAGACCGCCAGGCCTTCAACGCCGGTCGTCTCCATCCGGCTCGGCACGTACTTCCCCGGGGGCAACGGCAACTCCAGTTTGCCCAACGCATACTTGATCGAGATCTCCCAGGCGCTGACAGCCGACAAGAACAATCGAATGTCTGGATCAGAAACCAGTTCGAGGGCTGAAGGGGAGAATCTCTCCGGCGCCACCGCCATCCAGAGCCAACAGTGGGTATCCAGTAGAATCTTCACCCCTCAAAGGCCTCCAGGAGGTCCTCCGGTAGGGGAGCGTCGAAGTCGTCGGCGATGCGAACCTTCCCGGCATCCAATCCCAGTTTTCGAGGCGGTTTCCCCCGAATTGGAACCAACCGGGCAACCGGCGTTCCCGACCTCGAAATCGTCACCTCTTCTCCCGAGGCAATCCTTCGCAGCAACCGGGAAAGATGAGTCTTGGCTTCATGAACGGACACTTCAGTCATTAATTGATGTTAGACTAAGTCATGAACTAAGTCAATTCAAAATATCTGGAACTCACTAGGGTGCCGCTGGTATTCTCCTCATTGGTATTTGATTGGCGTATTTTGCCTCCGAGAGAGGACCTTCAATATGGGTAGAGTCGTGTTGTTTCAGAATAAGAAAAAGAAGAAAAAGGCCAAGCGGACACAAGGGCCCGGCGGTGGTTCCCCTCAACCTCGCAATACCTGGCAGCTGGCGGTCATCCGAATGCCGATCTGGGTGCAAGACCAAGAAGACGAACCACCCTATCGGCCCTGGAGTGCTTTGGCCATCAGTCTTACGCATGATCTCGTCGGTGGATCAGATTCTGTTCATCCCGATGACCGCACTCCGGAACTCGCCTTCGAGGCCCTTCACAACCTGGCCGAGACCTGCGGTGAGTGGCCCGAGGTGATCGAAATACGGGACCCTGACCTGGGCACGACGCTGGAATCCATGCCGGAACTGAGCGGCGTCGAGATCACCTACCGTCCAACTCTCGCTGGTCTCAACGGCATGATGGACCGAATGGGAGGCGCCCTCAACCCGGAAGAACGCACTCCCCCGTCCGCCACCTCGGTGCCGGGCGTAACCGTTGACCACCTGCGCGCTTTTGCCCTGGCAGCTGCACGCTTCTTTGCAGCAGAACCATGGACTGAACTCGGAAACGAAGACGTGATCCGAATTGACTCACCGGTCCCCGATCCCAATTTCAGGCACCTGATGGTCATGGGCAACGGTGGAGAGGAATTCGGAATCCTCTTCCTGGAGGATCCCAACGGTTTCTCGTTGATGGGCGATGGATTGGCCGAGGAGTTTCTCCAGAACACGGTACTCTGGTCCTTGTCGTCCTGGGAACCCTCCCATATCGACTATCGGGAGCACGACATGTGGGAGGATCAAGGACTCTCCTTCGTTCAAGAGGACCTGATCCCCGCAGCCGTCCAATACGGCCCGAGACGCCGAATTCGGCGGGCCAGTCCAAAATACCTGGCATTTTTTGAAGCGGTTCTGACGGCCCTGGCCGAAACGACTGTCGAAGAGATGGATGCAGGATCGTGGCAACGGTCGATCACCACCAGTACCGGACCAAACTCCATCGCCTTCTCCCTGGTCGATTGCCAACGCGACCTCGATGAGGACGATGAGTTCGGGAATATGCCCTCCCCCCTCTTCATGGAGCGCATGATGATCGACCAACAACCAAACGACACCGACTCTCGCCGACAGGCCCAAGAGCTGGCCTATGAAGCCATGGAGGCACACGGTCGCCATCGGAAGGTGTTGGCCCGTCAGGCTCTCGATCTTTGGCCGGACTGTGCCGATGCTCTCGGAGTCCTGGCGGGATCGGCAACGGACCCCGTAGAAGCCATCGAACTCTTCGAGCAAGCCGTAGCCGCCGGCGAAAAGGACCTTGGTGCTCAGTTCTTTGCGGAAACCGTTGGCCACTTCTGGGGATTCCACGAGACCCGCCCCTTCATGCGAGTCAAGCTGGCCCTGGCCCAGAACTTGTGGGATGAAGAGCGCTATGAAGAAGCCGTCGGACACTATCGCGAACTCCTTCGCCTCAATCCCAATGACAACCAGAGCGTGCGAACCCTCTTGGCGCCGGCGTTGATGCAACTGGGCGAGTACGACGAAGCCGAGGAGCTCTTGACCTTTTACAAAGACACACACTCCGCTTCGTGGCACTACACCTGGGCTCTGCTGACTTTCCTCAAGGAAGGTGACGGCAGTTTGGCGAAACGGCGCCTGACCGCGGCCTTCAAATGGAACCCCCACGTCGCCTCGTTCTTGACAGGACAGAGACCACCCCCCACCGAGCCGTCGGCATATTTCCACCCAGGCGAAATATCAGAGGCCGAGACCATGATCGCCGAGCTTTACGAAGTGTGGTTTGCCTCGGAGGGGGCCATCGCCTGGATCATCGATCGCTGGATGCGTTTTTCAAAATGATGCTTTGATAGCAATTCATTCTGATGCTATGATGCCTTTATGAGAACAACCGTTACTCTCGACGCTGATGTAGAGCAGCTGCTTCGTGCTGCGGCCCAACGAGGACGCACGAGCTTCAAGCAGGTATTGAACGAGGCGGTTCGGCGTGGACTCAAAGGCGAAGCGGCCAATCAAGCACCACCTTTCGTTGTCGAAGCGAAGGCCATGCACCTCAGGTCCGGCATCGACCCTGCCGGACTCCGCGACCTTGATAACGAGCTGGAAATTCAAGAGTTTCTGGACAAAGACCAGGCGCTCAAGGCCGCTGCAAAGTGATCGTCCCCGATGCCAACCTTCTGCTCTACGCCTATGACTCGTCGAGCCGTTTCCATAAACCCGCCGCTGCCTGGTGGAAACAGTGCCTTGAAGGCGTCGAGCCGGTAGGTTTGTGCGCTGTCGTGCTTTTCGCCTTTGTCCGAGTTGGAACGAGCCGGAGGGCTTTCGAACATCCGATGACGATCGACGAGGCAGCCCTGCACGTGAGATCCTGGCTTGAACGCCCAGTGACCGATTTTCTCGTGACGCAGGAGGCTGATGTGCTTCAGGGCCTACAGTGGCTGGAAGCAGCCGGTTCGGGCGGCAACCTCACAACCGATGCACAAATTGCCGCGATCGCTCACCGGCACCGAGCCACCGTGCATACCGCCGACACCGATTTCAACCGCTTCTCGGACGTTCGGTGGCGAAATCCGCTGCTCTGACTGTTCCCAATCCGAGAGAAAGGGGGGCCTGGCACGGTTTCCGGTTTCGGTTTCTAATACCAATGAATCCGGGCGTCCTGAGCTTCCTCCGCCGACCTGAATTTCACAACACCTCGTGGATACACCCGAGGGGCCAGCTTCCAGTAACGAGCACAGTGCCGGATAAACCGGTCGAACCTATTGCCCGGTAGGACTCTGACCGGTGCACGGTTCATCTCCTCAACAGAGCGGTACTTCTCTACCGGCATCCTACCTCTCCTCCAGGTCGAACCGTTGCCGCAGCGCCTCCGCGTCTTGTCGATCCAACGGACGAACCGTGCCCTTCTTGAGCCTGAAAAGCGCCCTCGGCGTCGCAATCCATACTTGGATTCCCTCAACTTCCATTACCATCGATTCTACATTTTCGAACGAGGCCGCTTGTCCAAGCCGAGTCAGGATGTCGAAGTAGAGGTCGCCACTCGGCGGGTAGTACCGAACAGCCGGATATTCGCCCAAAAGGTCTTCGGCCGAAATGTCATCAATGTTGGGGTCGTCATCGTAGACTTGGCGAAACGCGCGTTTGAGCCGCTCTACATTCTCGGCAGTCGAGCGAATTAAGAAATCCAGGTCCTCCGTGGCCCGCACAACCCCATGAAACCCCATGGCCGCGGCACCAATCAGAACGTACTCAAGCCCCTCAGCTTCAAACGCCCGGAACACCTGGAGAACTTCGTCCCGATCCATAAATCCAGGGTAGCACCGCTATGCAGCGTTGCCAGGAGGAAATGGAATGAAGCTGATGAAATCGACACTGTCCCTTGTATTTGTTTGTCCTGCGTCCCAGCTTCCTGGCGTTCCAGCGTTCTACCGTCCCAACCTCTCCGCCGCATCCTTGCCGAAGAAGGTCTCGGGGGCGTGGGTTGCGGCGGCCTGGTAGTGCTCCCGGGCCTCGTCGGTATTGCCTCCGGCTTCGAGGACAGTTCCGTAGGCCCACTGGGTCAGTGGCAGATAGACCGCGTCGGGCCACGAGGAGAGGGCACGGTCCTGGAGTTGCCACAGGGCCTCGCCTGCACGAGCGGCGGCCTCTCCCGGTTGACCGGCGAGGATTTCCGCTCGGGCCCGGGCCAGGGTGGCCAGGTTGCGGCACTCGGCCAGCAGTTCCAGCGACTTGAGCCGGTCAAGGGTCTCGGCATCAGCCCGCCCCTCCTCGATTGCCGCCCAGTCTCTCAGAACAAATGCGCTGTGAAGCACTCCAGGGCCCATTTTGATATCAAGCTCGGTTGCCGAGAAGCGCCCACCGTAGAAGTTGAAGACAACCTCGAGCTGGTGACGGTAGTGATCGAAGTGGAACGAGCCCAGAATCTTTGACGTCTCCCGCCACCCTGTTTCATCCTGATTCAAGGCATCGTCCAACCCGAGGTCCAGAATTTCATCAACGGGCCCGAATCCCTTCCCGATCAAATCGATCGCCTCCAACAGGGCCGCCCGGGCCTGGGATCGATCGCCGGCGAGAAGCCACATCTCTCCGACCCTGCGGTCGAGCCGCCGCATCCGAATCCCAGAGGCCCTGACATTTTCAAGTACGCGGGCGCCCACCTCCGGCCGATCGGCCTCGGCAAGAGCCTTTGCCACAATGAAGGCGGCCCCTACTCGATACTGCGGCCGTGACCACACCGCCTCCTGCCGAGATGCCAGCTGCTCCACAACCAGAGTTTCGCGGCCTTCCTGCTGTTGGATTCTGACGGCCGACTGAACGACATCCTCCCAGAAAGCCCTCGTGCCCTCCAGACTCAAGCCTTCGATCGCCCCGTCCTGCCCAAGATTGACCTCCCGACGGCCCAGTCGAATGACCGGAGGGTCAGATTTCCCCGGACCCGGATCAATGAAGATATCCGGCTCGTTTTCCTCACCCAGCAGGGCGTAACCCAGGAGACACGAACCGACACTGGAGATTTGTTCCGGACTGGATATTTCGGGCGACCTTGAGGAAGCTCCGGCAGGATCGATCACAGCAACAAAAGCCTGAAATCCCAGTTCGTTATTGACTCCGACGACGACCAATTCCTTGCGACCATCTCCCTCGAAATCGAAGGCCGAAACAGTCCGAATATGACCGGAATTGACCAGAAGAACACTCGGCCCCTGGGCCCCATACAAGCCGATTACACCCGGATACCAGGCTCTGTCGGTGGCAACCCAAACGGCGTTCCTGCCAAGTTCGGTCCCCAGATCCATCACCTCAAGGCTGATCAGCTGGAGGTCCTCGCTCATTCCTGGAAACTGCGGCTGACCATTAAAGTCAGTCGTCACCTCGAATCGATTCAGAGCCGAACCATCCCTGCCGAAGATGCGGAGATCCAGGTGCTGCCGGCCCGGCTGCCCGTACCTGACACCGGTCAGAATGTTGGTACCCCTGTTCCCGGCACCATCCAGAGCTACCCCATAGGGCTGAATTCCGTCGATGGCCCTGCGCCACAGGGTCCGTCGAAAGGCATTTCTCACGATCAGTTCGCCATTTTCGACCGACGGTCGGATCTCCGCCCAGCGGTCGGCGCCGAACAGGCCCAATGCCCCGACCACCGCAACAACGACAACCATCGCCGTGGCACGCACAAAAGCCCGCCTTGACGGGCGCCACCGCCGAGCCCTGAAAGCCACCAAGGCTTCGCCGGCGTCTTTCCATCGATTCTTCGGTTCTTTCTCCAACAACCGGTGAACGAACCGCGCCAGCCACCGGGGGCAGTCGCCACGATCGCTCCTGATGGGCGGCGCCTGATCCGTCACCTGCATTCGGGCAACATCAAATTCCGAGCCGCCCTCAAACGGCCTCTTTCCCACCAACAAATGGAAGAGGGTCACGCCAAGTGAATAGAGGTCGGAGGACGGCGCCGGCTCTTCGCCCCTGACCTGTTCCGGGCTCATGTAGGCCGGAGTGCCGACGGTCA
>JAOZPW010000232.1 GCA_029932545.1 Thermoanaerobaculales bacterium
CTTCGACGGAGTTTTTTGTTGAAAGCCTCATTCTCGAGGCCAGGTCGACGACGTTCTGAGCGGGTCCGTAGAGATCGGAAACGCTGATCCTAAGATGGTCGGCGATGCGGTCGAGCTG
Source organism: Thermoanaerobaculales bacterium (assembly GCA_029932545.1). Classification (GTDB taxonomy): domain Bacteria; phylum Acidobacteriota; class Thermoanaerobaculia; order Thermoanaerobaculales; family Sulfomarinibacteraceae; genus DAOWGJ01. The sequence continues at coordinate 119 of JAOZPW010000232.1, forward strand.
ATGGTCAGCTTCGAGGAAAGCCGCTGAACGAGCCTTGTGATAGTTGAAGGAAATAAGGGCCACTCCGAAGATCACCAGCAGTGTCGTGAATACGGCCGATATCGTCACATGGAGCGGATACCTTCTTGATGTTCGTCCGGAAAAACCGCTCACCGTGCCTCCTTATTGATTACGAAGCCTATCAATTGACATTAACATGCGGTCATGTGGGGAATTGGTATTGTCCGTGACATGTTAGAGCTATCACGGCATGAAACTCGATTGGAAACTCGATTGGAAACTCGCACCATGAAAAAGAACAAGACCACATTCATTTTCATCATCATCTGCGTCGTCGCCCTGACGGGCGTATCCACCGCTTCGGCCCAGTCGGCCGTGCGTGAGGAGTTACGAAAGCGGGTCAAAGAGCTTTCGTCGACCCCGAGTCCCGTTGTCGACGGAGCGCCGATCGCGGCAATACCGCTGATTTCGAAGCTCTACGAACAACGGGAGTACGAACCTGCATGGACGAATCTGGAGATGGTGAGGGAGCTCTTGGATCAGGTCCTGCGGGTGGTGGATCACGGCCTGAGCCCTGACGACTTCCACGCCGGACAGCTCGCGGCCCGATTGAATCCAGGACGACGGACGAATGATCCCGGCTTTGCGGCCGACTCCGAGATTCTGTGTACCGACGCCCTGGCCCGCCTTGCCGTAACCCTGCGCTTCGGCAAGCTCGATCCCACGGACTACGATCCGGCGTGGAACTTCAGCCGGAAGATCCGAGCAAGGGACCCGGTCGAGGTCTTCAATCAGATCCTGGTGAAGGGAAACGTAGCGGAAAGGCTCGCGGTGGCCGGCCCTCAGAATGAGTTCTACCGGCGGTTCCAGAAGGCCCTGGCACAGTACCGCTCGATTCTGGCAAAAGGAGGCTGGCCGACGGTGGCGGCGGGCTCGGTGCTCAAGGTCGGCGCAAACGGTCCGCGAGTGACAACCCTCCGAGAACGGCTTCGAGCCTCCGGCGATTTCTCCGGCCCCGCTCCGGCCGACCGGGCTCTGTTCGACGAAGGGCTTGAAGATGCGGTCAAGCACTTCCAGATACGCCACGGCATCGACGCCGACGGCAAGGTCGGCCCGCGCAGCATTGAGGCGCTCAACATTCCGGTGGAGGACCGCATCGACCAGATCCGCGCCAGCCTCGAACGAATGCGCTGGGTCTTTCGCGACCTTCCGGACAACTACCTGATCATCGACATCGCCGGGTTTCATGCTTACCTGATTGAGGGAGGCAAACAAATCTGGAGCACCCGCGTTCAGGTCGGCAAGCCCTACCACGCGACCCCGGTCTTCAAAGACACGATGCGCTACCTTGACTTCAACCCGACATGGACCATCCCCCCCGGAATCCTCCGCAAAGAAACCCTGCCGGCAATCCGGCGTGACCCCGATTATCTTCGCAAGAACAACATGAGCGTTGTAACCATGGCCGGCAAGGTGGTGGACCCTTCGACCATCGATTGGCCGGCAACGGCATCTAAGGGCTTCTCTTACATGATTCGACAAGAACCCGGACCCTGGAACGCCCTGGGCCGGGTCAAGTTCATGTTTCCGAACACGTACATGGTCTACCTCCACGACACACCGAGCAAAGGCCTCTTCACCCGTTCCGAACGCGCCTTCAGCCACGGGTGCATCAGGACCGAGAACCCGTTCGACCTCGCCACCCTGCTGCTTGATGACCAGGGTTGGGACCGTGCGCGGATCGACAAGGTCATCGCTTCGAAGAAGAACACCAGGGTCAATCTCGAGAAACCGTTGCCCGTCATGCTGCTCTACTGGACCGCCGAGGCAGATCAGAATGGGACCGTTTTCTTCCGCAAAGATCTCTACGATCGAGATACACAAATTATCGAAGGCCTCGACGAGCCGTTCCTGATCAAACCGCCGGAGGGCGCTCGGAAAGCTCTCGAGAGGCGTTAGCAATTTATCCTCAAACTGCTTCGAAGGTCGAAGCAAGATCGAAGGGGAAGTGCGCTCTCAGCTCTCAGCTCTCAGCTCTCAGCTGAGCCTGTCGCAAAAATCCAGACAAACCACAATTGAAAAGAGGAATCGTTGTAGTAGCGTGCTTCCAGCATGCGTAAAGTTGTTGTTTTTCAACATTGTGGTTGCGATCGGAATCGCAGGCAAGATGCCTGCGCCACAATAAGCCCTGATATCGCAATTTTTGCATGAGACTCAGCTGATAGCTACCTTGCGGGCCGGCCGGATTCCTCTTGATTCCAGCTTCGTCGGTTACTGCCGCGGCAGCGGCCGGTATTGGTAACGGAGAAGGAGGATGTTGGCCTTTCCCACACCGTCAACCTTGGATCGGATGTAGTTGAGCATCACCTTTTGTGTAGAGTTGGCATACCAATTGAGGCCTGCGCTGAAGTCCAGCACCTTCCCGCCGTTGATCCCTCCGTCGTTCAGGTCGAGGTTGGAAATTCTCCCCACCACCTCGAATGCGCCGCCGTTGGACCGCCTGAGGGGAACGCCCCCCTCGTATTCTCCTCGCGGGTAGACCCGATCGAATTTTCCTTCGGCGCGGTTGTAGGGGCGCACCTCGCCGGTCAGGAAATAACCTGCCTGCACATAGCCACCCCAGAACCCGAGGTCGCCGTAATCGGAGGACGAAACCGAGGAGTAGATCACTTCCGATTGAAGCCACAAGGGACCCTGGACCATGGCCGCTTCTGCCCCGAAAAGCTTGATCGCTCCGGCATCAATGTCGCCGGTGTCGGCAACGACCTCGACAAAGCGCGCCTCCGGACGTGAAAAGTAACGGGTCTCGTTGCTCTGCGGGTTGCGGGAAGAGAATGCGACCCCAACGTGGACCATGTGGCGGCCCTCATCTCGCCACACGGGCAGGCCGGTCAGGCGACCGGTGACCGACAGGGTCGAGGACGAAGCGTTTTCCTCATTCTGGGATCCAAACGAGAAAAAGCCCACCGCCCAGGACATTCGCTCTTTTGCCACGCTGCGGTGAACCATGTAACCTAGATTTCTGGCCGGGGAGAAGGCCTGTACGGGCAGTGAGCGTTCGAGAAAACCGCCGTAGTAACTGCCCGAAACCCGCTCGAGACTGAAGGGCTCCTGGAAAGAGCCGACGCGGAAGTCACCGACGTTGTAACCGAAGACATTCAGGCCGCTGTCGAGGCCCTCGACATAGGCATCCCAGATCCCGTTGTCCACACCAAATTCGTATCCAAAGACGTAGCGAAAGTGGTTGTCGATGGTGCCGTCGGCGATGATCGTGAACCGCCGTATTTTGACCGAGTTCCTCAATTCGCCGATTCCGGCCTCGAAGGAGCTATCGCCGGCTGCAAGGCTCCCGTCGACCTGAACCCTTGCGTAGGCCCGAAGGGTGACCCGGTCGTCAAAGAGATCCCAGGTCGAGAGTCCGCGCCATGCATCGACGAAGATATCCCACTTCTCTTTCGCGCTTCCTTTGGCGTAGCTTTGCCCGGCCGGGGCCGGAGTCTCACCGTCGTAATCTACGGGTTCAGCAGCATTCTCCTGATCAGGGGTGAGGGTTGGGTTCTGCGGCTCTTCGGTTGCGGCCTCCTCTGGGGTGACCTCTTCCGCTGTGGCCTCCGGGTCCTCACTGACCGGAGTATCCGGCGGCTCGTCGACGACGACCGGCGGTGGGTCCGGAGGATCTTCGGAGGCTGCCCCTACGGCTGAGCCCATCGACACCACGATCACCAGCGCCACGATGGCGAACCAGAACGGCCCGGCGCTCGGGATCCCCTGTGTTTGTGGTGGCATTGTCCTCACTCTGGCCCCCTGGGTGTCACTCTCGATTCACAATGCAAACTGTAGCAGACCTCACCGATTCTCCAGAAGCCGGCGGCCATGAGAGGCTCCGCATTGACGGCATCTGGTGCATCCCCGGTCAGGAATTCCTGCAACGGCTCGTGCCGTCGAGAGGCCTGATCGAATGGCTCCACGGCTGAGAGTTCGAGCTAACAACCTCATTCCGGTGGACCCATCGGGCTCATTCGGGATTTCCCCTGCAATCCGGCCAACGAAGCAGCGCCAGGGGTAGCGGGGTCGTGGGCAATCCGTGGACGGTTCCATAGTGGCGGGAACGGGTCAGGATCCTGCCGTTGTCGTACTTTCGAATCTGTTTGAGTTCAGCCGGGCGCGCCTGCTCGGACCACTTCACCTCAACGGGCCAGAACCGGCCCTCAGCGACATAGGCCACGTCCACCTCGCCGGCTGCCTTGATGTAAAACGTAGGGAAGTGCCTGGCGCAGTGGGTTGCGACGCAGGCCTCCACCAATTGGGCGGTAATTTCGGGCGCCCGAACAGCGGACACGATTTGCTCCGAAAAGGGAATGAATAAATTTAGTCAACCACCAATGAGCAAATTCGTAAATCGGACTTTTTAATCTTTCGGAAACCGTAGCCGAGGTGGGCCGTTCAGTCGATCATCGGATGGTGTCCCACCGGCCTCCGTCGAATTTTGTTGAGTCCATCAATGGCGGCCATTTTGTAGACCTCGGCCATGGTGGGGTAGTTGAAAACCGTGTCTCGAAGCGTCTCCACCGTTCCTCCGGCGACCATCACGGTGAGCCCGATGTGTACCAACTCCGCGGCACCCTCACCGATGATGTGAACGCCAAGGATCTCGAGACTCTCCGGGTCAAAGAGCAGCTTGAGCAGGCCGACACTATCACCGACGATCTGTGCCCTCGCCACCTCTTCGAAACGCGCATGGCCGACCTCGTAAGGGATTTTTGATTCGGTCAGCTGGTGCTCGGTTCGACCGACGAACGAGATTTCCGGGATGGAGTAGATGCCGAAGGGAAGAAGCTCGGGTACGTTCTTGAATGGCACCCCGAACATGTGACAGCTCGCCAGTCGCCCCTGCTCCATGGCCGTCGAGGCCAGGGCGGGGGGGCCGATGACGTCCCCGGCAGCGTAGATATGGCCCACTTCGGTCTGGAAGTTCTCGTTGACCTTGAGGTGCCCCCGTTTTTCAGCCTTGAGTCCGGCGGCAGCCAAGTCGAGCCTGTCGGTGTTCGGTTGTCGGCCCGCAGCGAAGAGCAGGCGCTCAGCACTGATGGTCTCTCCGCTGCCGAGAGAGGCCACGATAAGACCTTCGTCTTCCACCTCGATCGACTGCACCGTCTCGCCGAGGGAGAAGGTGACCCCGTTGCGCCGCAATTGATCGGACAACACCTCGGTGATCTCGGAGTCCACATAAGCGAGCAGGGTTTCGCGACCGTCAACGACCGTGACGCTGACCCCGAGGGCCGCCATCATCGAGGCGTATTCGAGGCCGATGATCCCGGCGCCGACGACGATGGCCGAACGTGCCAATTTCCCGGCCACTCCCTCGGCCATCGCATCCGAATCGACGACCTTTTTCGGTTGGAAAGGCACATGATCCGGCCGGTACGGGCGGGTGCCGCAGGCGATGAGGATATGGTCTGCCTTGATTGTTACGCCCTGCCCGCCAGTATCCACCTCGAGGGTGTGCGTACCGGTGAAGCGCGCCAAGCCGTCTACCAGGTGTACCTGGTTGCGCTTGAGCTGGTCGCGAACCACCGCTCGGCCTTCCTGAATCACCAGGTCTACCCTTTGCATCAGGTCCTCGACCCGGATGTCCGGTTTGGCGAGGTAACCCCGGTCGAAGAATGCCCGATGCCTGAGCCCGGTCAGGTGCATCACGCTTTCGCGCAGGGTCTTGCTGGGAATGGTTCCCTTGTGAAGACTGACTCCACCGAGCATTGCCGCTTTGTCCACCAGGACCACGTTTTTGCCGAGCTTGGCCGCCGCGATGGCCGCCTTCTGCCCCGCCGGCCCACTTCCGATGACCGCGAGGTCGTAGCGTTCGCTTTTCATCTGATCTTCCTCCGGGTCACCAACCGTAGCAGATCGCTGAACCCTTCGACTCCGAGGCGACCGTAACTGACTGAAAGCTTGGCTACTTGCAGTAGACAGGCAACATTATGCGGGGCAGGAGCCCCGCGCACCTGGACGTCGTTTGCCTTCTCTCGTTGTACCTCTTCGTGCCTTTTTGTGGCTGCCCGGGCTGAGAGCTGAGAGCTGAGAGCTGAGAGCTGAGAGCTGAGAGCTGAGAGCTGAGAGCTGAG
>JAOZPW010000233.1 GCA_029932545.1 Thermoanaerobaculales bacterium
GCACGCCGCCAGCGTTCATTCTGAGCCAGGATCAAACTCTCCAGTTTGAACCTTACTACTGCTTCGAGAAGCAGTAATTTTCAAAAAATCTCACTAGCTTATTCCATCATTGATTTGCATCATTGACGGTGGTCCGTCTATCGTCTCGATTCAGTTTTCAAAGAGCCTCTTCCCGTGTCGGGCCTATTAGCATAGGGCGTTGGTTTCCGACTGTCAAGTCCAATTTGGATTTTCTTGCCGGGCCTTTTCGCCCCCCTCGTGTTTCCACAAGGAGCGCTAAGATACGGAAGCATCCCTTGACTGTCAACCCCCATTTGCCTCTTTTTTTCAAAAACATTTGATCAATATCGACTGAGAGGCCCAGGGGTACTGAAACAACAGGTTTTAGCCAATATCAACCTGATTCGGTCACGAGGGTTGGCAATAGACAATCCGCCTGCCATCGAGGCGCCACTCCTGGGAAAGTAATCTTCGCAGGGCTCGTACGTACAGGAGATGTTCCTGTTTCAGGATTGCGCCCTGGAGTTCGTCAACCGACGCATAGGGTTCGACCGGCACAGCCTGCTGGCCGACGATAGGCCCATGGTCCAGCTCAGCATCGACCAGGTGAACCGTGCAGCCTGTCCACCCGACACCGTAGTCCCACGCCAGCGTCTGAGCGTTCAGCCCCGGAAATGCGGGGAGCAACGACGGGTGAATGTTGAGAATCCTCTGAGGAAAGGCCTCGACGAACCAGGGGGACAACAAGCGCATATAGCCTGCAAGACAGACCCACTGGACGCCCGCCGCCTTGAGGTCGCCCACAACCGCTCGATCGTGGGCCTCCCGGCTCTCAAAATCCCGATGAGGCAGCACCCGGCATTCAATGCCTCGATCACGAGCCCAGTCAATCCCGGGCGCACCCTGCCGGTTACTGATTACCCGTTCAACCGTAGCCGGGACTTCGCCTGACTCGCAGGCCTCGACGATGGCCTTCATGTTGGAGCCCCTGCCGGAAATCAAAATCCCCAGTTTCACCTTCGCCTTTGTCATGAGGGGATTGTAACGTGGGCACCGTTCCACTGTCTTCCCCATACAAAAAATGAGGTCGCGCAGATGCGCGACCTCAGTTTTTGAAGTGGTGCCCAGGCGCGGAATTGAACCACGGACACGCGGATTTTCAGTCCACTGCTCTACCGACTGAGCTACCTGGGCACTCCAGGTCCGGGTTTTATAGCTCACGCCCCATCGCCTGTCAACCGTTCGGCTCGACCGATTCATCACTGCCAGACCACAAGATCAATTTCGTCGAAATCATCGCCCTTGAAAAGCCGGAGCTCCCCCGACGCCACAGAGAGTTCGCTACAATGCACCCGTGGAAATACTTAAATTCTTTCTTCAGACCGGCTGGATCGCCAAGATCGTCCTGATCGTCCTGGTGATCTTTTCTTTGGGTTCGTGGTCCGTCATCTTGGCAAAGTGGCGAGAACTCGCAGCCGCAAAACGCGCCTCGGAACGCTTTCTCAAGGGCTTTCGAAACGCCGCCAGACTCAACGACGTCGCTCAGTCGATCGCCTCACATCGGGACTCGCCTCTGGCCTCGATGTTTCAGGCCGGCTACACGGAGCTCGAGACCCAGATCAAAGCTGCCCAGAAGGCCGGCGGCGGCGAGAATGTTTACCGGATCCGAAGTCTCGACAATGTCGCCAGGTCACTGGAACGCGCGGTCGGGGCCGAGAGGGAACGTCTCCAGCGCGCTCTCCCCATCCTGGCCACCACCGCCAGTGCCACCCCGTTCATCGGGCTCTTTGGAACGGTCTGGGGCATCATGAACACCTTCATGGCAATCGGGGCCACGGGCTCTACCTCGATCACGACGGTGGCCCCGGGCATTGCAGAAGCGCTGGTCAACACCGCCGCCGGGCTGCTGGCCGCCATCCCGGCGGTGGTCGGCTATAACCACCTCCTAGCAAAGGTTCGCAAGCTCGACCGGATGATGGACGACTTTATGTTGGAATTCCTCAATCTCGTCGAACGGAACTTCACCTGATGGCCGGTCGGGTCTCTTCTTCCAACCTTGAGGACATGGCGGAGATCAACGTCACGCCACTGGTCGACGTGATGCTGGTGCTGCTAATCATCTTCATCATCACCGCACCTATGTTGGCCCAGGGACTCAAGGTCAACCTGCCGAAGCAGAACGCCCCGGGTCTTGCCGAGGATGGCCCGGAACCGCTGGTTCTGACCATCACCTCCGACCGTGTGATTCTGATCGGTGATCAACCGGTCCACCTTCAACTACTGGCGGATCGCATCGGCGCCCTCCTCGGAGGTCAGGCTCGACCGGTGTACCTCAAGGTGGATGAGACGGTTGCCTACGGGGAAGTCATCCGTGTGATGGCGGTTCTGCATTCGGTTGGGGTTGAACAGATCGGCATGGTCACGCGGCCCGAGGAACGGTAAGTGGACCCTGTATCCAGGACCCTGGCCGAGATTGAGCGGCATCGACCGCGGCTCTTGCCATTCATGGTCCTGGCCCTGGCCCTCCACGCCGGCCTCGTCACCGCAGTGGTCTTGATTGGCATGTACAAGCCCGGCCCACGGGCCGCCCACCTCCCCACGGTGTCGGTCCGACTGGTTCGGGAACCGGCGCCCCGCCGGCAACCATCCGTACCGGCCGCTCGTCCTCGGCCCGTGGCAACACCGATGCCTGAACCCACCGCTCTACCGGCAGCGACTCCGGCCCCCCAACCGACGGCCGCTCCAGTCAGACCGCCGGAAGACATCGAGCCTCAAGCCAGCGAGGACGCCATGCCGGTCATCGGAGCAAGGAACACGCCTGCTCCGACACCCCCGCCCCAACCCGCTTCCCCCACGGGAACCGGCAGAGGGGGCCTAAGTCTCGGCGGCACCGGCGACAGTGAGGGAGAACCCGGTATCCCCTCAGATTTTCAATTCACCTATTACATCGATCGAATGCTTGCCCTGATCGAAAGCCGTTGGTACAAGCCGCCGGTACCCATTGGCACCGGTGCTCGGGCGCGCTTCACGATTCTTCGCGATGGAAAACTCAAGGGAATCGCCCTGGAGGAGAGTTCCGGCTACCCGACTTTTGATCGCGCAATCCTGCGCGCCCTGTATGCCGCCAACCCCCTCCCGCCGTTGCCCCCCGCCTATCTGAAATCCAGTTTGACCGTGCACCTGAGGTTCGCCAACAATGGGTGATCGGTATGACAATACGGAGTCACGAATGAAATTGATGAAAACCACTCGATTCCTGGCGCTCCTGGGCCTTTCGGCCCTGATTACATTTTCCGCCGCCGCGCAAGGTGACGACCTCTACTTGGAGATCACCCAGCCAGGGCTGCGTCGGGTTGCCGTCGCAACGCCTCCGCTCTTGATCCTGCCGGGAACCCCGATCGATGTCGTGCAGCCCTTCCAGGAGACACTCAACGCCGACCTCCGTGCGGCGGCGCCGATCGCTGTCGTCGATCCGCGGCTCTACTCCCTCATCGAAGACGATCCCAGGCCCAAAATCCTCCACCAGCGGTGGCGGGCGATCGGCGCACAATTCCTCCTCACCGGCACCATCGTTCGTGCCGGAGGCCAGGTGGTCGTCGAAGCCCGCCTGGTTGATCTGGTCTCCGGAGAATTGGCCTTCGCCAAAAGGTATCGCGCCGGTATTTCAGCAACCTCAGTTGCGGCCCACACTATCGCCAACGATTTGGTTCAAGTCTTTACCGGAAGATCGGGGCCCTTCCTGTCCAGAATAGCCTTCGTATCCGATCGCTCCGGCCAATCCGAACTTTGGATGATGAATTGGGACGGCGCTGAACCGAGACAACTGACCAAACACGGTTCAATCGCCCTGGCGCCCACGTGGTCGCCCGACGGACGGCATCTGGTCTTCACCTCCTTCCTCAGGGGAAAGCCGGCCCTCTACCTGCTGACGCCGGCGGAAGGCTATTTGAAACTCCTGTGGGACAAGGGTGGGGTCAACTCGTCGGCGGCATTTTCACCCGACGGGAAGACGATTGCCTTTGCATCCAGCGTCGACGGCAACGTCGATATCTGGGTCATGCCGATCCAAGGCGGCGCGGGTCGTCGCCTGACCACCGCCAAGGCGATCGACACACAGCCGACCTGGGCGCCCAACGGGCGCCAGATCGCATTCACATCGGCCCGATCCGGATCACCACAGATTTATCAGATGGACACAGACGGCACCAACGTTCGTCGCCTGACCTTCGGAGGAGGGTTTCATGATGAGGCCACCTTCTCCGAGGACGGCATGAGGATCGTATGCACGACCAAAGTCGGCACTGTCTTTCAGATCGCTACCATCGACATCATCACCGGAAAGCGCACCGTCATTCCCGCCCCCGGCAGCAACGAAAGCCCGGCCTTTTCACCCGACGGTTCGATGATCGCATTCGAAAGTAGCCGCACCGGCACGCCCCAGATCTTCATCACCGACGCTGCCGGTGTGCCGCATCAATTGACCCACGAAGGCTCGAATCACTCGCCGGCTTGGACTGGTGCGTCGGGAGGCTCTTGATCAGGGGATGCCGGAAGAATCAGGTACACTGTTCAAGTCAGGACACAATCCGGAAGGACCCGAGAATGAGTGATCGAAAATACCGCCACAGTGGCTATCAGGATGATGACGATCGAGACAGAGACGCCCGTCGTCCCTCAACAGGTCCGAGATTCCAGGGCCTTGAGGGCGCCCCCCGGGGCCGTGGCGTCGGCGTTCCTGCAGAGGCCACCTTCAAGTGCGCCCGCTGCGGGACAGAGATCAAGGATCCGCAGATTGCCAAGGATACGAATTGTCCGTCCTGCGGTTCGGCACTCCACAGCTGCTCCAACTGCACGTTCTTCAATACAGGATCACGATTCGAGTGCCGCAAGCCCCTTGATGCCCGCGTCGAGAGCAAAACCAAGGCCAATCAGTGCGATTTGTTTGAGCCCAAGTCCGTTCGGAACCTCAAGTCAACCCGGCCAAAGATGGAAGAGGGCACAAGCAGTCCGACGGATGCAAGATCCGCCTTCGACGCGCTTTTTAAGAAGTAGGAACCGGCACGCCGGCCAAAGGCCGGTGGAACCGTCAGGTTCCGCATCCGAAGGATGCAGTGTGGGCCGGGGACATCGCGTATCGCCCGAAAGGGCGATCACGGCGGAGCCGTGGAGGTCGCGAAGCGACCAGCGTGGGCAAAAGACGGCCGCTCGACACCGCTCAAAAACACAGGGCTCACGCCGACGTTCAAACCCGAGAGCGCCCCCTCGGACGGGACGTGCCTGGTGCGACTTTCTTCATCGGGCAGACCTTCCGGTCGAGCCGCCGTGGCGAAGAAAGTCGACACCTGGCAATCCACGGCTGTCGCCTCAGCAATCGAATCTCGGCTAACGCCGTAGGCCGCCGAGGTCGTTTTTCGGAGGGGCGGTACCCTTCCTCGATCAAAAAAGCTGCCCCTCCGAAAATCGCACCGAGCGGGGGCGAACCGCAGCCATCCAATCAACGATGACCTCAAGGCGACCCCGAAGGCCGGGGCTGGAAAACAGGGGCAGGACGGGTGGTCAACGACCCATGCTAAGCTCGCCCACCAAAGAGAGGACCTGGTCAAATCCCGCAAGGACAGACCAAGGACCGCCACAAATTCGGAAGAATGAGGGCAAGACCATGGAACAAAAAACCATTAGAGATTCGGCCTTCAACCGCTGGGGGGTTCTCGTTCTCGTCAGTTGCGTCATGTTCATGAACTACTACTTCTATGACGCCTTGTCGCCGCTGAAGGATCTGATGCAGTCGGAACTTGGCTTCACCTCCGCGGACTATGGTTTTTTCACCTCCGCCTACTCGATCCCCAACGTTTTCCTCTTGATGGCGGTCATCGGCGGGATCATCTGCGACCGGATCGGAATTCGAATTACGGGATTCGTCTTCTGCCTGCTGATGGTGGTGGGCGCCGCCGTTACGGCGTATGGCGCCAGCCCGACATTCCTGGGAGGGGGATTCGGGTTCGAATTCATGACCTCGTTCTTGCCGCGCTTCTCACCGGCCCTGAAGATGACTTCCCTGGGTTTCTTTATCTTCGGTCTCGGCGCAGAAACCAGCGTCGTGGTAATCTCCAAAATCATCGTAAAGTGGTTCAAGGGCTATCAGTTGGCCCTGGCCCTGGGGCTCAATCTCGCATTCGGACGATTGGGAGCGGCACTGGCCCTGATCCTCTCGCCCCGGCTGCTTCAACCGCATT
>JAOZPW010000234.1 GCA_029932545.1 Thermoanaerobaculales bacterium
CTTCGTCCCCCTTGACCAGCTGTTCCATGTCCCGTTCCAGTCCCTTGGCCGAGGAGGAACACCAGACGATGGCCAGACGGCGATCCCCGTCCCCACCAACGACATTCAAGTCGGGAATGTTCTCCAGACGGCAGGCAACACTCGGCGCCCGACCTGATCGTGTTTCCACCACCGCACCGACAACGACAGCGATACCGTCCTCAAAAAGAGGCCCGGGCCCACCATCGGGCCCGGGACCGGATTCAAACTGAAGTGTCATGCCTTCGCGAGCTTGACCGCGCAGATCTTGAAGGTCGGTTCCTTCGATCCCGGGTCAAACTGGTCGATAGTGATCCTGTTACACATGCGATCGAGGTGGGCATCGTGCATGTGGACGAAGACCAACCCCGGCTGCGAGTTGTCGGTGACCAGGGCCGGAAAGATCAGAGAGTCACGTCTTGAGGTCACTCGCACGCCGTCACCGGTCCGCACACCAAGTTTCTTGGCATCGTCCGGGTGGATCTCCACTTCGGACGTGATCTTCGCGTGGGTCAACTCCTTGCACCGGCCTGTCATGGTCGCCGTGTGCCAGTGTTCGATTACTCGGCCTGTCGTGAAGAAGAAGGGGTACTCCTCATCGGGCATCTCGGCCGCGTTCTCCCACGGCCTGAACCACACGACGGCCCTGTTGTCGGGCTTGGCGTAGAACATGATCCGGTGGGGGTAGTCCTTTGGAACCCACGGGTCCTCACCCTTGACGTAGCGCAGCTTGGTCCCCGGGTGATCCTCGGTCGGGCACGGCCAAATGACACCGTGATCCTTGCGGAGACGAGCCCTCGTGATACCGCCGATCTGATACATCGTATCCTTGCCCAGGAGGAGCAGCTCTTCCCAGGCGTCGTCCGGGCTCTTCCACGGCAGGAGTTTGCCATACCCGCAGCGAGCGGCCAGATCGACCAGAATGTCGAAGTCGGCCCGGGCCTCACCCTGCGGCAAGACCACCTGATGTTCCAGCTGATAGCGACGTTCAGTGCAGCCGAACACACCTTCCTTCTCGGACCAGGCCGCCGCCGGCAACACGACATCGGCCAACTCGGTTGTCCGGGTCGGGTAGATATCCGCAACAACGACGAAGGTATCGGGGTCTGCCATCGCCTTGCGATAGCGGTTGACATTGGGCAACGACTGCCCTGGGTTGGTGCACATGATGTAGATGCACTTGATGTCTTTGGTCTCAAGTGCCTGGAACATTGCCAGTGCATGTTTACCCGGCTTGTCACTAATGGTGCCGGCCGGCACACCCCAGACCTTCTCGACTTCGGCACGGTGCTCCGGTTTTTTCACCAGACGGCCGTATGGCAGGATGTGGCAGAGGCCACCCTGATCCCGAACGCCTCCACAAGCATTGGGCTGACCGGTCAGTGAGAAAGTCGTGCTTCCCGGAATACCGATCTTGCCGGTGATCAGGTGCAGGTTGTGGATCAGATTGTTGCCCCAAACGCCCCGCAGACGCTGGTTGATGCCCATGGTCCACATCGACATCGTGCGGTTTTTCTTACAACCAAAGAGTTTCGCGGCGGCCTCCAGATCCTCGATCGAGCATTCTGAGACCTCGGCGGCCTTCTCCATCGTGTAGGGCGCCAGGAAAGCAACGTAGGCGTCCCAGTTCTGGTCGGCCGCCTTACCCTTGCCAAATGCCACGTGATTCTTGATGAATTCCTTGTCGACCAAATCGTTGTCGACGAAGTACTTGGCAAAGGCGTTGAGCACAAAGAGATCAGTATTGGGTTTGAACTTGAGATAAATGTCGGCGATGCGGCCCGTAGGCGTCATGCGCGGGTCGGCAACGATGATCTTGACGTTGGGATCCGCTTCCTTGCGCCGTGCGATCCGCTGGAAGAGGATCGGATGCGCCTCGGCCGTGTTCGAGCCGATCAGGAAGAAGACATCAGCGTGGTCGATGTCGTCATAGGTTCCCATCGGCTCATCCTTGCCGAAGGTCGTCACATAACCACCGACGGCCGAAGCCATACAGAGACGCGGGTTGCCTTCGACGTTGTTGGTACCGAAGCCGCCCTTGAAGAGCTTGTTGGCCGCGTAGCTCTCTTCGGTGTAGGCCTGGCCTGAACCGTAGAAGGCCACAGAGTCCTTGCCGTTTTTCTTGACGGACTCGGTGAATTTCTTGGCCACCAGGTCCAACGCCTCGTCCCAGCTTGCCTTGACAAGCTTGCCGTTTTTCTTGATCAATGGATGGGTAAGGCGATCCTCATGGTAGAGGATCTGCGGCAAGAGAAAGCCCTTGAGACAGACAAAACCCTTGTTGTGGTTTTCCTTGTCACCCTTGATTGCGACCAGTTTGCCGTCCCTGACACCTTTGTAGACACCGCAGCCGACGCCGCAGTAGCGGCAGACGCCCTTGGTCCATTTGATGCCTCCATCGGCGGCTGAGAAGGCCTTCGTGGGTTTGCCCAGTGCGGCCAGAGCCGAGGTTGCGGCCGATGCCACCAGAAACTGTCTTCGTGTCGCACTCATTTGTCACCTCCCTCGACGGCCACTGGAAGATGCGCCATCAGAGCATGAGCAGGATGGCAGGTGAAGCAACCCTTGTCCTTCATGAACGGGGCCGCCATCGTCTCTACCTGGTCGGCGTGGCACCCGACGCAACGGTCGGCGCCTGGGTTGGTTGAAAAATCGTTACCAGTCGATCCGTGGCATACGAAACATTTGACGTTCAACAAGCCGTGTTTTGAGTCGTACCACTCGCTGTGGACCTCGGGGGTCACTTCCTGGTGGCAGACCTCGCAAGCATCCGGCGTGAAGGCGCCCTCGACCTCAGGATGTGCCGCAGGATTTTCGGCTGGACCGGCGATGCCCCACCCCGCCAGGGCCATCAACCCCACCAGCGCCAGGATTCCGGCCGTAGTATTTTTCTTCATGATTTCCCTCTATTTCCCGAAGCTCAGACCACCGAAGCTGAATTTGATCGTGGTCCGAAGTTCGTAGGCATTCTCCAATGTATTGATATTACCGTTGATCAGGTAGCCCGCGCCGTCGCCCGCCCAGAAGTAACCGCCACGGAAGATCCATGCCAGACCGGGGGAGACCTTCCAGACCAATTTCATGTCAAGCTCTTCGCCGAGGTCTTTACTCTTGTCCGGACCCATGTCATCAGGACCGACAATGCCACCGTCCTGGGGCGTCCAGGCCCAGATGTCTTCGGTCGCCTGGATGTAGGTTCCGGCAACGAAATACGTCAGCTTCTCGTTGATGTTCCAGGTGTAATTAAGCTGCAGCACGGTCGAGTTCTCGAACTCGCGATACCCCCTGGAGGCCGGCGAACCCAGTCCCTGAGGCGTGATGCCCAACTCGTCCGGCATGACCGAGTCTTCCCACACCTCGGTGTAGTAGAAGAAACCATTGGTCCGGATTTTGTTGATGTTGCCTTTGCCGGACATCGGGTCGTCATCACCCGAGCCCATGCCGAATATGCCGCCCAGCTTGCCGGGGCCCAGAGCGACCTTGGCGTCGAGGTAGAGGTTCCAGCCCTCGAGATCGCCGTTGTTGACATCGAGCACCTGCCTGGCGCCGGAATCGAAGTTTTCAATGTCATCGTCACCGGTCAGATAATCCACCTCACCCTTGAGGGTGAAGATTCCAGCCTTGCCCTGGAAAGAAAAACCCAGGACCTGGGCTTCAGTGATCTGCGGACGGAATCGGGCGTTGAAATACTGGAATCCCTGCGGAATGTAGGCGGTTCCGTCGTCGATGCCCTTGTCCTTGTAGTAGGCCACGTATGGATCAAGCTTCCAGTTGTCGGTCTTGACCGAGTAGGTCAGGGTGTAGAGATCAGAATCCCGAGCGTCAAGGCCACCCTGAGGGCCATCGTTATTGTCCGAAAGCCCATCAATGCCCTCAAACATCTTCGACCAGGTGAAGATCAACGCACCGGGACCGGCTTTCTTGGACAGCCAGATCCCATCGTTGTCCTGGTCGACGACCAGCTTGTGGCCCAGGACGTAGTGCTGGCGCCCGAGTTTGGCGCGAAAACCGCTATCGGGGTAGTTGAAGTCGATGTAGGCCCAGTCGATGTGGACCGAGAAATTGGTGTCCTTATTGTTGAAGAGGTTGGAGAACCCTCCGTCCTGGGGAGTCCGCTGGTCGTTATCGATACCCCAGATCCCCTGCGCGAGATCAGCCCGAACAACAGCTTTGATGTTCTCGCCATAGCCGAATTCGCCCATCAGACGGAACATCTGGATCGAGTACTCATCATTGTCCGAGACCCCTCCAGCACCTCCCTTGGCACCCAGGAAAAAATTCTGCTGGCTGTATCCGTTGAAAGCGTAAAAGCCCGACAGATTCAGCCATGGCTTCGGTCCATCATCACCGCCGTCGGCCAAGACCGGACCGGCAACCAACACCAATGCAACACAAAAAACCAACAACCTTTTCATGATTCCCCCTTAACTCCTTGTATTAAAAATCTTAGAAATAACCAACCTACGGATCCTCCATACCCATAATTAGTGCCATTGGTACCCAATTCACGTTTCGTGCCAAGTCCTGAAAAATACTAACTTCTTATTTTTCAGTATTTTTTGAAGATGCTGTCACCTACACTCCTGGCAACATGAGCAACAGGCTGCCGACATTGAGAAATGTTATCGAAATCGGACGCTATCCTCCACAGAAGAAGGAGTTGCCCGCCCCTCGTCGTCGGCATTCAATTGCCGATCCCCTTCCGCTTCACATCGTTTTCAGACACTTCTGTCACGAAAGGGTCACAGAAACTATTGAAATCAAATATCTTCTGGACATACTGAGATTGATTGTCGCCATCGGCGCTCCATCTCCAGACCATTCCGAAATCTCTCAAAATACAAATTCTTAACTCTTTTGGATTTAGTTATTTAGGTAGTGTTTCTCGCGAGCTTTTCCCTCAGTCAAGCTCTGTGGTTGACACCTTGCGCCCACAATTGCCCGGGATCCTCAGTAAATAGTTGTCTTTCCTTGACTTCCAAATATTCACCCGTCTCCACGAGTTCATGGCACGAGACTTGCGTCTCAAGAACCTCCGGAGGAGGTGTGATGAGCGAACACGACACAACATCGCGGAGAGGAATCCTGGCCTCCCTCGCCATGGGTGCCGGACTCGTCGCGGCGTACGGAGTACTCGGCCTTCAGGGACTCGCGTTCCTGTTACCGAAACGCCTACGCCCGAAGACCCGGCTGCTCTATGCGGGGCGCATCGATGATTATGAGATCGGCGGGGTCAACACCCTGTACGACCTCAAAGGAACACCGGTTCTCGTGCAACGTTCCGAGGAGGGGTTCACGGCCTTTGACTCTACGTGCCCCCATCTTGGATGCAAGGTCCACTGGGAACCGGACAATGATCGCTTCTTCTGTCCATGCCACAACGGTGAGTTCCGGCCTGACGGCGTTGCCTATGCCGGACCACCGGGAGATGCCGGACAGAGCTTGGCCAAGATGAACGTCGAAGCCAATCCGGAAGCTGGCGTCGTCTACCTCGAAGTCAAGGACGTCAAGAGGGGGAAGGTATGAGTAACTCCACATCCTCTTCGAGGTTCAGCGGCCTGGCCGAACGAGCCAACGAGCTCTTTCCCATGGATTGGGAACTGCTGCGGCATGCGGGTGCCGAGCCCGTGCCCTACCACCTGAAGAAATGGTGGTTCTGCCTCGGCGGTACTGCGATGGTCCTGTTCATCGTGCAGGTCATCACCGGCATCATGCTGGCCTTTTACTATGTGCCCTCGCCGGACCACGCGTACGCCAGCGTCGAGACGATTACCAACAGTGTTCGTTTCGGCTGGTTCATTCGTTCAATTCACATGTGGTCCTCGAATTTCATGATCGTTGCGGTTATTCTCCACATGCTAAGGGTGTTCTTCACCCGGGCCTACCGCAACCCCCGGCAACTCAACTGGATGGTCGGCGTCATGCTCCTGGGTATGACGATGACCTTCGGGTTCACCGGCTACTCATTGGTCTATGAGCAATTGAGTTTCTGGGGCGCTACGGTCGGCTGCAATCTGGCTGGTGCGCTCCCGGTCATCGGCCCCTGGGTCGGCGATTTCATGCGTGGAGGCGCAGAGGTAGGCGAACAGACGCTGACCCGATTCTTCCTGCTCCATGTCGCCATTCTCCCTATTATCGCAGTTGTTCTTCTGAGTATTCACGTTATGATCAG
>JAOZPW010000027.1:0-7733 GCA_029932545.1 Thermoanaerobaculales bacterium
GGTCGACCGTGAACCTGGCGGTTTTGTTTCGGTTGGATCTGATCTGTGGTTTATTGCTTCCACTGATAGAGAAAATCCTGGAATGTCCTATTCCGGGGCGGAGATTGCCATGATCCGGTCTTCAGACGGTGGTACAACCTGGACCGAGCCGCGAGCGCTGATCCGCGAGCCGGATCAGATCTCCATGGGCGCTGTCGCCGTCGATGGGGCGGTCCTACTTCCGAGCATCAGGCGCTACACCACACCTCGAGAGCGGTTCCTTGCACTCCTCAGGGTTGATCCCGTCGGACGGTGGCCGGTCTCATGTGTTCGAGCCGGTGTGTTCTCGGCCGGATTTGAAGCTGGTGACCCAGGCGACTGGAATTGACGACCTCCATCGGCCGAAGAGCCAGTGGGTGAGGATCACCGGGATTCGTCGCGGTTGTCGTGTTCATTGCAAGCCGGAGGCTGGGTGATGTTGACGCTGTAGGTGTTTTCTCTGACAATGATGATGGTGCTTGGTCAATTACCGGATGGTGAGGAGAGTGTTTTGGATGTATTGACTGCGGTTCGGCGGTGGCGGGAAACAGTGGGCTCGGGTCGGGCTGTTGCTCTTCTCGGAACCGCTCCCATGCCCTTTGAACACGCCAGAATGAACTACGCGCCTGGCGGCAGAACGTGGCAGTTCGCTCAGGGACTGGTAGCTGACGGCATTTGTCCGCTCGTCGTGTGCGAGAGAATGGCGGGTGGGTATGACGGCGCCGATCCCGGCATCGAAATCGAACAGACCGACTCGGTGATGATTGTCAGAATGTCCTCAGAGGATTTTCATGCGGGTGACATTATTCCGAATCTGATCAAGGCCTTTGACCCCGGGTGCCTGGTGGGCGCTTCTGCCCGGCCCTCGGGGCGATGTGTTGAGGTGGCGGATGGCAGGCCGGTGTGGGTCGATCTTTTTGGAGATCCGATGGCCGAGGCCCAGGCCCGGGCGGCGAGATGTTCGGAGGGAGATCAGCTGACCGCCTACAGGAATTTGGTGGCGACCCTGGTGGAGAGCGGTGATGTTTTCTCGGTAGTTTCGGGGAGGCAACGTGATGTTGCCATAGGTCAGTTGGGGGTGTTGGGGCGCCTGAATCGGGAAACAGCCGGGCTTCGGATGGTCCACGTTCTACCGTGTGCCGCGATGGGAGTTGCGACACAGGCGATTGCGCCTGACGACAGAGATCCCGCGTGGAGTATTGCTGATGATGCTTTCGTCATCCTCTGGAGCGGAGGATTCAACACATGGTGTGATGTAGAGACTCTTGTGGGTGGCATCGAAAACGCCATGGAAAAAATCGAGGATCTTCAGTTGGTGGTGACCGGAGGTGCGATCGCCGGCCACGACGAACTCAGCTGGGATCGGTTTCGGAATCTGGTTGAGGTCTCGGCTTTTTCTGACCGGATCCAACTGCTGGGGAGTCTTACCACCGAGGAACTTGCCTGGTGGGTTGAACGTGCCGACCTCGGGCTCGTGACTGAAAAGGTCCTTTATGAGCGCGAATTGGGTTCCAGCGGCAGGATGATTGCATGGTTGGAGGCCAAGCTGCCTTTTGTGGCTACCTCCCAAAGCGAGCTGGTTCAATACTGCGTCGACAGGGGTGTGGCCTACGCGTATCGCCCGGGGGATCCCGCATCCTTGACCTCGATCCTGTTGCATGTCTTTGAGCAGCGTGCTGCCCTGCCGGAGATTGGTGAGCGTGCCCGCCGTTTGGCACGAGAGCACTTCAGCATCGGAAAGACGACTGGGCCGTTGCGCCGGTGGGTCTCCGGGGCCGAGAAAGCCCCGGATCTCAGCAGGAACGAGTCGAATCCTCTGTCGTTCTGGGTGATGAATCGGGCGCTGAAAGGCGCACTCCAGGAGGGTGAGGTCTTGCGGCAGAAAAACCTCCACATGGAGGTTGAGCTCCAGCAGATCGGGGCACAATTGCACGATATTCACAGATCGACCATGTGGAGAACGTGGGCCGTCCTGCGGAAGATCAAGGATCTGGTCACGTCCCCGTGGAGCAAGGCCGGAACCACGACCGAACCCTGAGATCTAGGGGAATTCGTGCAGGTGGGTCCAGCGGGTGGGGCAGGCCGCGTTGGGATTTTTCAGAGTGTTCTGTCCTGAATTTCGGAGGTCCCGTGTCACGCGCTCCTGGTTGAAACCGATCACCAATGATTGGAGTTCGGCCTCAGCGCGGTACATTCTGTTGAGGTCGTCGAGTTGGGCCGGGAACCCGCACAATGCGGCCATCTCGCGGCTCATATCGTCGACCGTCAGGGTGTCCGGCCACGGATGGCGGGCGCCGCCGTTAACGAGGTCGAGCGCGAAAAACCACAGTGCTCGCAGGCCGGCCAATCCGGGATCGACTCCGCCCTCCACATGCCATTCACGATCGACAAAAACGATGCCTTCATCCGAGAGCACAAAGTTTGACAGGCTGACGTCCAGCATGTCGTCCGGTAGAGCCGGAGCGCCTGGGGATGGGGAATAGGGATGGCTCATTGCATGCTCTGACGCTTGCACTTGTGCCTTGGTGAGACACAATGTCCATTGTTTCAGAGCCGTGGCCAGGCCTTGCTCGTCACGGGTGTGACAGGATTCGATGGCAATTTGCTCGAGTGTCGGTCCCCGGTGCCAGGGATCATCACGCACCGGGACCTGAGTGAGCCAACGGTCTTTCCGATTCTCCTGGTCGCCCGAGTTGGGGCGTGCCGTCACTCGAAGCCCGTTATTTCGGCTAACCACCACCTGTGTCCTTTTCCATTGAGCCCGGCGTTCGCCGCCCACTATCCAGGCCAGCGACATGGGGTCAACCAATTCGTCAAGGGTGTGATTGTCGGAGCTTGCGAGAACGAGAAAGGAATTGGCGACATCGGGTCCGAGGCCCGCATTGAGAAAAACATTATGAACGCGACGATCATCGGTCAGAATCGTGCGAGGAAAGGCGTAATCCTGAACAGGGAGGCGTACGACCTGGTCGACCAGCTCCGAGGAATTGTCCAATTGATAAGCGCCCTCAGACAGAATGACGGATGGGAGCTTGTAGTCCGGGAATGGGAAAAGCCAGCGTTGCTCGTCAAAGCCTGCCGTGTCGAGGAGATTACCGAGTTGCCGCCTCGACCAGGTCCGGGCGCCAAAGCCCTCGGCGTAGTCCTCGAGTCCCGCCCATGGCAGAGCAACGTGGTCCTCCCGGTAGCCCAGCAGATACTTCAGTCCGATCTGATTTTCGATAGCGACGAGGAGGGCGCCGCCCGGCTTGACGAGCTTTCTGAGGTGCTTGAGTAGCGACTCGGGGCCGTGCTTGCCACCAATGGAGGTGGCCGCGTACTCGAGAACTCCAACAAGACAGACGAGATCGAAGGTCTTGTTGGTTTCAAGATGTGAAATGTCACCACAGACGATCTCGACATTTTCGAGATCGGCACACCTCAGGGCGGCGGCCCGGGCTCTTGGAAGTGCACCTTCGATGCCCAGTACCTGTGCCCCGCGTTCCCCGAAGGCCCTGGTGATCGCCCCGGTACCGCAACCAACATCGAGGACTTCGATGCCGGCCTTGAGAACGAGGGGTTGGATGAGGTGCCCCCGCATGCGAGAAAAATGATATCGAGTCGGCCAATCAACCATTGCATCGGCAAGCTCATCGGATTCGGAGGATCTGTCTGTGGCCCTTTCGAGTTCCGTGAGGACTCTATCTTCGGAGGTGTCCGAATAGTCCAGCGTTGCGTCGAGGATGCGGATACCTGTCAGGGGGTCTATGGATATGGACATTCGACCTACTGACCCTTGTTTGGCGAAGGCGCCAGGATTTTTCGGCAGGCATCACGAAGGGAGACAAGCACCTGCCGTACCTGGTCTTTGCCTTCGGTGTCGATATGTGTCTTGCCGATGCGTGCATTGATTGCCGCCGGGAGGAGGATGAGTACGTCGAGGGCAGCGCCCGAAATGGCACGAACTTCGTCGTGGTGTGCGTCATTGATGAGAAAGTGGGACTCGGCGTTGAGAAATTTCTCGGCGGTAGCTGCCTTGAGGAAATGTGGGAGGGCAAAGATCAGCCGGTTGCGATGGCTTAAGCGAAGGCGCAGGTCCCTGTCGGAAAAAGACGTAGATTCTGCGTGGATCACCGTCGCCTCGGGTACGTACCAAACAGACCATTCATTATGAATGAAACGCTGACACAGTTCGACATCCTCGTAGTATCCGGGCGAGAACAGCTCTTCGAACAGGCCGAGATCTCGAAGGCATTCGGCCCTCAGCATCATCGCTGCTCCGGTCACGTAATCGACCTCGCGCGCCTCGCTGAATTTTTCCTCGTCGACAGGTTCATGGTGGCCGAAGTGAAGGCCTACCATACGCGGATGCTCGAGGTATCCGCCCGCGTGCTGCAAAGAGGTACGATCGGGATAGAGGATTCTGGCCCCCAGGGCGCCTGCCTTCGAGTTTTTCTCCATGAAACGGGAAAAGGCATGGAGAGCGCCGGGTTCAAGATGGGCGTCCTGATTGAGCAGAAGGATGCCGATCAGGTCAGGGTCGGCCTTGAGTGCCGCTGCCATGCCCCGATTTGCACCGGTTGGGAATCCGAGGTTGCGGTTGAGGCGAAGAATGGTGCTTGATCCGGCCTTCGAGCCATTGTCCTCCAGGATTCTGTTGGCCCTTTCGACCGTGTCGTCAGAACTTCCGTTGTCGACCAGGATGATGTTCGGGTCGTTTTCCTGATTGAGGATCGATTGGAGGCAGTTGTCGATCCACTGTGCGCCGTTCCACGTTACGACGACAACCGTGAAACTCACGACAGATCCGGGTCGGCGCCGTGCAATCGGGAAATTGCCTCGGCCACGTGCGTCAGGTCCTGGTGGAGGTCGGCGGCCAGTTGAGTGATTTGTTCGATGGCCGCCTGGATTCTATCGGTGTCCTCGCGGGTCTGCCCGGCCAGGGAGGCGACCCTGTCATGGTCAGTTTGGATGCGCCCGACATGATCGAGTACGGCGCCGGTCTCTTTCTCGAGGCGCTGGTTCGTCAAGGAGGACTGGTTCTTGAAGGCCTCGAGGGCTCTCAGTTGTTTGCCTACCGTTTCCTTTGTGGTGTCGTAGTCCTCTTGGATCTGGACGAGGTGGTGGGTGAGGGTCTGCGCGTCCTTTTGAATTGTGGAGATTGTTTCGTTTGAAATTTCTTTTTGGAGGTCGATAGCTTTCTGAATATTTGCGAGGTGCTGGCTCTGGGTCTGCGCGTCCTTTTGAATTGTGGAGGTTGTTTCGCTTGAAATTTCCTTTTGAAGATCGACATCCTTCTGGATGTTAGCGAGGTGTTGGCTCAGGGTGTTGGCATCCTTTTGGAGAGCGGTCACTGTCTCGCTGGAGAATTTCTTCTGGAGGTCGCTGTCCGCCTGGATATCGCCGAGATGTATTCGGAGTGCCTCGGCATCCTTCTCGACGGTGGTGACGGTCCCGGCCATTGAAAGTTTGAAAGCATCGTAGTTTGCCTGGATGCCCTCGATGCGCTCGCCGAGATTCTTGGTGTCTCGCTGCATCGTGTCCACAGTGTTGGTGAGGCGTTGTTTGGTTTCGTCGTAGTCGTCCTGCAGGAGGGCCAGATGACGCAGGATGTTTTGGGTCCAGTCCTGAAGTTCGGCGAGGTCTCGTCGGGCAGCGTCGACGGAGTCGGAAAGGACCAATCGATCGTGCTCGGTGTCGGTGACATAGCTGCGGAGAGCCTCGGCCGTATCGGCAAGGTTGCCCCAAAGAACGCCCCGCAAAGGTCGCAGCATGATCCACAGCAGTCGGCCGAGAACGCCGGATACCGCCGCCCTCGGTGACGAAAGCGTTTCGAGCTGGTCGAGAAGCCGCTGAACCTTGTTGTCGTTAATGGTATTTCTCCTAGCCCACCATGCCGATTATAGGGTATCTTGGCTGAATCCGATGATTTGGTCCGGGCCTTTTGATCTGATAACCTCAACCGCAACGAAAGGGTTTTGAATGCCGACATCGACGCCGGTCGACGTGTTTACGATTTCTTCAAACAACTACCTCGGCATGACCCAGGTTTTTGCGGAGTCCTACCTCAAGCACCACCCAGGGGCGACGGTGTACGTGTGTCTGGTTGACGCCCTGGATGATCGTGTTCCTTATGACGATTTCCCGTTCGAAATCATCTTGGCGCACGAACTCGACATACCGGCATTCAGTAACTTCGCCTTTCGCTACGACATCCTGGAACTCAATACCGCGGTAAAACCGTTCGTGATCAAGTACCTGCGCGATGTCATTGGACTTGACCGGGTGTTCTATTTTGATCCTGACATCCTGGTTCACGACCGGCTGACGGGGCTCGAGAATGCACTGTCCGAGCATTCTGCGGTGCTGACGCCCCACTTGACCCAGCCACTCGACAATGTCTGCCGGCCGCCGGAGCGGGTCATCGGCATGTGTGGCATCTACAACCTTGGTTTCCTCGGTCTCCGTCTCGATGAGCGAACCGAGGGTTTTCTCGACTGGTGGTGTGATCGGCTTCATCGATACTGTATTAACGACCTTACGAATGGCATGTTCGTTGATCAGTCCTGGATGGATTTCACGCCGGCCTTCCTCGAATCGGTTGCGATCGTCCGAGAACCGATCTACAACATTGCCTACTGGAATCTTCCTCACCGTTTTCCGAAATGGGAGTCGGACCACTGGGAGGTCGACGGGGAAAGGGTTGGTTTTTTTCACTTCAGCGGTGTAGATCCCAAACAAATTGATGCCATCAGCAAGCATCAGGATAGGCTCGATCTGTGGTCGCGGCCTGAGTTGCGGCCCCTTTTTGAATACTATTCGACCTTGGTCGAAGACAGCGGGCACCATGAAATGAGGGGGTTGCCCTACGTCTACCATCATTTCCGGGATACCGATATTCCGATTCCAGGTTTTGTCCGGGTGGCTCTTCAGGAAATTGATCCGGAGGGACTCAGGTGGTCTGATCCCTTCGATCCCGCATGCGACGACTCGTATCTCGATTGGCTTACTGAACCACTGTGGTTCGACCATGGTGTGACGCACCGGGCGGCGCTCTTCTTGTGGCGCGACCGGGCCGATCTTCGTGAGGTCTTCCCCAAGATTTTTGGCGAGGATCTGGCCCGATTCATGAATTGGTTCTTGGATGAGGGGTCCGCGCAGGCACACATGCATGAGGCTTTTGTCGGACCACTTCGTTCCCTCTGGAATAGCCAGGCCGCCTCGAATACGAACGATGATCAGGTGCGCCTCGACGGCATTGACCTTGGCAACCCGAACGAACACGCCGGCTGGCTCAATGAGCCCATGGGAGACGGTGGTGACGGTGATGCCCTGGTGACTCGGTTGGGCTTGCTGATCCATGGGATGCGGGCAGAGGTTCGGGATCTCTACCCGGAGCCCCTCACTCGTGATCGGAGTGCATTTGCCTACTGGATGGTCGTCCACGGGGCTTCCCTTCACGGCCTTCATCCCGATTTGGTAAGGCCCGTCAGGCAGTCGCTGTCGATGAAGAGTCGATTCGCACTGGCCCTCAAGGGAGTCTCGTCCGATGGGCGGGGTCATGATTCCAAACTGGTTGACGAGCGCGCTCCAGCGCCGCGTCCCGCCCGAAAGCCTCCCACTCGGCCGGAAAACCAAGATGGTCTGCGGCTTTCAGCAGTTTCGGGAGTCAACATCGTTGGGTATTTCGAAGGCGAACGAGGCGCGAGGACCCTTGTTTCGGGTCTGACGCGAGA
>JAOZPW010000027.1:7743-8650 GCA_029932545.1 Thermoanaerobaculales bacterium
CGCGAGTTCTCGAACGGGCCGGATTGCCGAGTGTCGCAGTTGCTCTGGATCATGAATTGCCTGATTTGATGACCTCGGACCAGATTCGACACGTGCATGGCGCCCCTTTCCCGGTGACGATTCTTGACTTGGCGGCAGCCCGGTACGAAACCGTCATCAACTCACTGCCCTTCGGCACGAGAGTGGGCGGGGGCCTGGTCGGCTATCTGACACAGGCGCCGGAGTCCGTGCCTACAGATCTCCTGGAGTGCCTTGACGAGGTCTGGGTTCCAACCAGTTCGGCCCAACGTATTCTCAAAGACCGGGTATCGATTCCCGTTCGCCATCTTCCTGTTGTGTCCGCCTGGTACGGGGAAGAGGGAGAACCAGGGGCACTGGAGGAGATTTCCCTCGAGGAGGGTGTTTACTGGTTTGCGGCAATGGTCAGCGCCGGAGACTACGATGGAGAGCGTGTCACTTCGGCCTTGATTGATTGTATTCGGAGGCTGGTGGCATCAGGTCGATCCGATATTGGTTTGTGTCTCCTGGTTCGTGACGCCCGAACACTGGCGAAAGAGGTTGATCACCTGCCGATCCGGGTGATCAGCAGACCTTTGAGCGCCGGCCTTTGCAATTCGGTAGTGGCTGTCTGCGACGGACTGTTGTCGATCAATCCGGAGCCTCGTTTTGACTCGTGCTTCGCACTGGCCAATTCGTTGGGGAAGGGTGTCGTCGTGCGGCGCAGGTCGGTTTTGGAAGACTTCGACACATCGAAGGGGCTCTTCGATGCTGCCGATGTCGCAGGGGATCCAGCGGCGCTGGTGGCGCCGGCGGTGGCAGCCATGACTGCCGTCGTCGATCAGGGGACCATCGCTCGTCCTCAACGACTCGATCTGGAGACTGTTATCGGCCTGTGGTCACGTCATGA
>JAOZPW010000027.1:8660-20899 GCA_029932545.1 Thermoanaerobaculales bacterium
AATAATTAAAGTTTCCGGGCTCGACTCGGTCTACGTCGATCAGGGGATCATCGCTCGTCCTCAACGACTTGACCTGGAGACCGTCGCCGGCCAGTGGTCACGTCAGGTCAATTTGATTGCGAGGCGATCACAGCCCGCGTCGGATGCATCGTAGATTCGATGTGGGAGCGGCTGGGGTAAGGGATTGATATGTGGTCGTGTCAGAATCGGATGGTCGGAGGCAGAAGTTGGGAAATTTGAAACCAGGAGTCAACGTCTACGGCTATGTTTATGCTGAGAGCGGGGTCGGAGAACACACACGTCTTCTCGTGTCCGCGCTGGGTGAAGGCGGCATCGACTATGCGGTTGTCCCATTCACCGAAACCGTCAGCCGGCAGGAGTCGAAGTTCGACGATTTTGGGAGTAAAGACCCCGATTACGACATCAACATTATTGGTGTCAATGCGGACAGCGTGCCTCTTTTTCTTGAGCGATTCGGGCATTCGTGCCTCAAAGACCGATACACAATCGGTCTCTGGGCCTGGGAGTTGGAGGAATTTCCGGACTGGATGGCGAAGAGTGCCGACTTCCTGGACGAGGTCTGGGCCAACAGTTCCTTCTCGGCCCGCTCGATTGCGTGCAAGATCTGCAAACCAGTCCAGCCCTTTCCCCTCCCGATCAAAACGCCTGATCCACCTCCCCGGACCCGGGTCGAACTCGCTTTGCCCGAAGACTACCTCTTCATGTTCTGCTTTGACCTGGACAGCCTCTTTGCACGCAAAAACCCGATAGCGGTGATCGAGGCCTTCAAGATGGCCTTTTCTTCAGGGGAGGGCCCTCGACTGATCGTAAAATCCATCAACGGAGACCGGCATGCCGGGCAAGCGGAGAGTATTCGAGAGGCAGCGGCAGGCCGGCCGGATATCGAATACCGTGACGGCTACTTGCCTGCGGACGACCAAAAGGCGTTCATCAACGCCTGTGACGCCTACGTTTCCCTTCACCGATCGGAAGGGTTTGGACTGACGATGGCCGAGGCTATGGCGCTGGGCAAGCCGGTCATTGCCACGGCCTACTCGGGCAACCTGGATTTCATGAATGAGAACAACAGCTTCCTCGTTCCCTACGATTCCACAGAAATCGGTCCAGGGAGCGAACCCTATCCGGCGGACGCAATCTGGGCGGAACCGGAGCTGGAGGCAGCGGCCCGGGCGATGCGTCGTGTCTATGAGGATCAGGACGAAGCGCTCAGGAGAGGGCGTCGGGCCGTGCGTGACGTCGAGACCTTTCACAGTCCTGCCGTTCGGGCACGTTTCATCGTTGACAGGATTCAGCGCGTCCGTATCGAGCTTCAGCAGCGGCAGTCTTCGCCGTCGCCGGTCGCGATTGCCGGGGCGCAAACCACGTCGGACCGACCAGGGGTCTCCATGGAGAAGATTGCTGAACTGAATGCGCTGATTGGCAATATTGGGGGTTTGATCGCCCGTGGTCCGGATTCAGACGCTCACGCCGCTCTTGGTGGTTTGGGGAAACTGGTCCGTCGACTGGCGCTGCGTTCAGTCCGCAACCTGAGCCTTTATCAGACGGAAGTCAATTCCGCCCTTTTGGGGGCTATCGGTGCGCTGGCCGAGACGCAGTCGGGTGCATCGGTATCTGCGGGCTCAAAGGAAGTTCCGATCGCTGCCGAGCTGCGGTCGACGGCGCAAATCATGGAGGGTTTGGCGACTGATTGTGAATTGCGATTTGAGGGTATTGACGATGTGGCACGAGATCTCAGGTTGGCCGCAGCCCGTTTGAGAGGGCTTGTCCTGTGAGAGGTTCATCCTGGAGCAGTTTCTCGAGGTGGGGTTTCATGCTCGGCATGCTGATATTTCTCGTGTGGGGGTGTTCCGGGAAGCCTGTTATTGAGGAGAAGGGGCCCAAGCGAAATCTGATCCTGATCGTTGTCGATACTCTCAGGGCAGATCACGTGTCATGTTATGGCGAGATGGCACAGACACCTACTATCGACGCACTCGCTGATCAAGGTGCGTTGTTTCGCCGTGCCTATTCTCATATTGCAGTCACTGGCCCGAGTCACTCCTCCATGTTTACCGGCGTTCTGCCCTTCAGGCACAGGGTGGAAAAGAACACGGACATACTTCCGGAGTCTTTTGAAACCCTTGCGGAAAGCCTGAAAGATGAAGGCTATTCGAGCTATGCAGTCATCAGTTTGGGTGTGCTCAAGGCCCGGTTTGGCCTGGCTCAGGGCTTTGATGTCTATGAAGACCACTTTGAGAGTCAGTGGTTCTTGAAGGCCGAAGAGGTCACCGACAGGATCGAAAGTATTCTTCCGGATCCTCTTGAAAAACCCCTCTTTCTCTTTGCTCATTATTCAGATCCCCACGAACCCTATAGCCCACCAGGATTGAACTATGCCAGGTTTTCAGTGAAGCTCAACGGAGAAAACCTGGGATCTTGTCGAGTTGATGGAATGGGATGTGAATTCCCCCTGCTTTTGAAATCGGGTGTGAACGAGGTGCGTTTCGAGCCTGTTGATGATGGTATTGAGGGGCGCCTCGGGTTCAGGCAGCTTGAGGTCCGGGCTTCGGGAGTTGATGTCGCTCTCGGGAGCGGGTGGGAAGGAACCAGGGGCATGCCGCCACGGCGTCTCAATCGGTGCCGGTTGCCCGCGACGTTGATCATCAATACCCAGGCCGGCGGAGACGTTCCCGCGAGCTTGAGCTTTTTCGCAGACAAGGAAATTGATGCCGCCGTTTCGCGACAGCGGTATGCGCTCGAGGTGGAGTATGTCGATCGCCAGATTGCTCGGCTCCTGGACCTTTTGAAACAGAGAGGCCTGTTGGACCATTCGCTGATCGTTCTGACGTCAGATCATGGAGAGGGCCTGGGGCAGCACAATCTTTTCGGACACAAAAAACAGGTCTACGACTCGCTGATTCGTGTCCCGCTGATTGTGGTGGCGGATGGCCTCATCCGCCCCGGTACAGAGGTCACTGCGCCGGTCAGTCACGTGGATATGAATGCAACCATCCGTGAGATTCTCGGTCTTCCACCGGTAGGACAGAGCAGTGGCAGAATTGTGTTGCCGCAGCTGGTCAGTGACACTATTGACGGCGAAGTGCCCAAGATTTCGATGACCTTCAAGTCATCAGGAGAGGTTGATCTCCGGGCCGTCGTGTTGGGCGAATACAAACTGATACGAAACCTTGATACTGGAGAAGAGGAATTCTATTCGCTCGTTCAGGATCCTGACGAGTTGAATGACATTCTCAGGGGGACTCTGTCGGTCAAGGAGAGGAGGGCGTTGGCTTCTTCAGGGCGGATCCTCGACTCTATCGCCCAGATGGAAGCTTCCGGGCGGCATGGTTTTGTGGAAACTGCCACCTTGAGCCCGGAGGACCTGGCTCGTCTGGAGGCTCTGGGCTATACGCAGTGATTTTTGGTCTTTGGGTATTCTTCGGTCTTAATTTGTTACCCTGGTCGACGTCATGCGTCCTTATTGTGTAAGGAAAATCAGGCTCAATGCGTTGGGCCGTAAAAAATAGGAGGAAGAGTATGAAAGCGTTGAAGTTAACAGTTGTTGTTCTTGGTGTTCTTCTCATTGGAAGCCCGTTGATGGCTGCGACGCAGTTGACCGTCACAGGCGCCGCTGCAATGAATGGGACGAATTATGGGCTGGTTGTGAGCTTTGACGGTTCGACTTCCACAGCCTATGTCGAGGATCACAGTCCCGCTGATGAAACGGTCTATCGGGCTGCCTTCTGGATCGATCGTTCCGGTGGGATTTTCATGGACAACTGTGGTGATACCTGCGTCACAAGTCACACCATGTTCCTCGCTCGTGATGATGTTGATGGAGTCATCGGCGCCGGCGACGTGACTGTATACCGTGTTTTGCTTCGTCGCTTGAGGTTGGGCAATGCATCCGGTCCTCGTTATTCTGTCCGGGTGGGAGCTCGCCAGAATAATGGTACTTTCACCTATGTTGGTGGTGTTGTTCTTGCCGAGACCTCGAAGAAGAAAAACATCATGATCGAGTGGCAGGCTGGTAATGGTGACGGGATGGCCAAGATCTACGCCAGGAACACTTCTGGGGATGCATGGAATCTCAAGGGGTCGAATACGACGCTGACCAACGATAACCTCGTTGTTGATTACGTGCGTCTTGGTGCGACCTCCGCTGTTGATGCGACCACCACGGGCGACGTGTGGTACGACGAGTTTGAGTCCTATCGTACGTTGGCTCCATAAGCCTCGGTAAGAAGGAAATTCAAGGGCCTCTTCGGAATTCGGAGAGGCCCTTTTTTTATTGTTTTGGTCACCCCTATTCTGAGGGAGTGGTAGCATCGTCAACCCGATGATCGTGTGTGAGGGAGTTCCTGTGCTTGTTTCCAGATTGTCACGTGTGCTTTCGGTGATGCTCCTCTGTGTGGGGTTTTTCCTGTGGTCCGGCTGCCGGATTGATCAGAAGGATGATTCAGGGGTAGCTGTTGGTTCCCCAGAGTCCTCTGCAACAGTTCAGACCCAGTCCAAGGGGGCGCATGTTCCGACTTCGGTAGACCTCGGTGCCGAGACACTTGCAGGTGCCGTTGTTCAGGGGTTTTTTGAACCGGAAACCGAAATATATGGTCGGTGGATGGGACTAGAATCCAGGTTGGTTCTTCAGGTTCCAGGTGAGGCCGGTTCAGGGAGTCAACAATTTTTTGTCAGAGTTTCCGGTCTAAACCCCCGGTCCGACGACTATTCGCTTCTGCTCCTTTTAGATGGGGAGACTGTGGCGAGAATTGATAATCCTCAATCAGGTACGGCTTTTACTCTGTGGTCCGAAGTGCTGGACCTCGTGCCCGGGCAGAACCTCAAGATCGAACTCGAAGTCTCTTCGACGATCAGACCATCGGATCATGGCAGCCAGGACGATAGAGTTTTGGGAACCGTGATTGATGAGGTCTCGATTCTTCCCGCAAAATCAAAGCCTGTCGTCAATTTTTCTCGCCGTTCCCAGAGTATCAATGTGCCGTTTTCCGGAATGTTTGCGCCAGAGCCTGGAATGAGCGGTCGATGGGCGGGATTGGAGCTCAGGGCGATTCTCGAAAAGCCACCTAGCCGCGATGATGAGTATCAAGTCATCATTCGGGGAGTGAACTTCCGTCCGGATGCGTACACAATCGGTGTATTCCTCGGTGACGAACATCTAGCCGACCTGCAGAGCCCCTCCCAGGGGAGTCCCTTCGTTCTGGCCACATCGTGTTCGATTCCCCAGGCGAGTTCACTGGTTGAAATCCGTGTTGTCACCGACAAGGGATTTCGGCCTTCAAGTGTCGGACTCGCGGATGACCGCGAGCTTGGTGTCTTTCTTGAGAGTGTTGAAATCCGTGAAGGCGTCGTCGCAGGGTGTGTGGATTTCGTGACGACAGACGTCGATGTGGCGACGATTCATGGGATCTTTCCGGAAGAAGAGGGCCTGGAAGGCCTTGGTCGCTGGATTGGTCCGGAGGCGGGCCTGCGAGTTTCAGTGCCCCAAGAGAAACGAGTGTTTCACTCCCTGGTTTTGGAGGGCATCAACTACCGAATTGATGATTTTCGGTTGAGCACCGCTGTTGATGGTCAGCCGATTTTTACCTTTCGCCCACCGAATGGAAAATTCTCTGTTCGAATGCCCATGAAGGTTGATCTTGATCCCGGCGCCGCGGTTCGTGTCGACCTGAAGGCCAATCCTCCCTTTGTTTCTGAGGAATTGCACGGTACCCAGCGGGTACTCGGGATCGTGATTCGCAGGGTTTGCATTGAGTGAGATGTCCGAGTCATGACTCGGTCGAAGTCTCGGACAGGGATTGAAAGGATATGGGAACTGTGGATAACTTATCTATTACGAGTACAACAAGAGATTGCTTTGAAAGGCGGGGTCTCGTGAAGACGTCTGTCAGAGGACTCTTTGTCCTGGTGTGTATTGGATTTCTGTCAATCACCGGGTGCAAGCCGGGTGGTGGGGATGAGATCGGGTCGGTGCCGGAATCAGTCGCTGTCCAGATAGGCCTTGGAGTTGGCTCCGGCGATCAATCGAGGACGCTTCCCTTGAACTTCCTGTTGGATCCACAGGTGACGGCCTACGACTATGGCGCCCCATCCTGGAAATTTGACGGCCAGGGAGGTTCACTGATTCCGGGTTCGGGGTGGACTCCAGTATCGACCGATGGTGGTTTCTTCGCTTTTGTTGAAAGAGGCCGTGCCGAACTGGAGTTTTGGCGGCCCACGAATGATGACTTGGGGATGTTCTTCCGAGCACGAGGGATCCCTTCTGAGCGTGGTGATCTTCAGCAGTTGAGCGTGATCCTCAATGGCGTGACACTCCCGGCGGTTGATTTGAAGTCAGATCTTTCGGACTATCGGATCAAGTTGCCGACCGAAGCTCTTCAAGACGGTCTGAATCGGATGGAACTGAGGTTTGCCTTTGCCACGACGCTTCCTGAGACGGAAGATCCGAGGCTCTTGTCAGCCGCATTTTATGCCATCGCGATCGTTCCGAGTCATATTCCGGCCCCATTTGCCTTCCTCTCCACGAGTGGTTTTGACCAGACATCAAATGTCCTGAGTATTGCCGATGGAGCTGAAGTTCTGATTCCCATTGCGCCGAAACGGCTTTTTTCGATGGGCTTCGGGGAAGTTCAAGGGGCCGTCGAAGGTCTGGAAGTTGTCATCGATGTTGCCGCGACCGCAACCCAAGGAACCTGGGGCGAAATCTGGCGAGGAAAGCCTGAGGCCCTTAGCGGCCAGCGGATTACCGTAGATAATTCATGGAACAAGATGGGAAAGATGAGGATCCTGGTCCATTCTCCCGACCACGGCTTCGCCATAAAGGGTGCACAGGTCTATTTTTCACTAAATCCAGATGCCTTGAGGGATTCTCCATTCAACCAGGAAGAGACGTCAGCTTCTCAAGAATTGACCAACGTTTTTGTCTACCTTGTCGATGCCCTTCGCGCTGACAAGCTTGGGCCCTTTGGAGGTCCCGCAGATCTCAGCCCAAATATTTCGGGATTTGCGGCGGACTCGGTCGTCTATTTGAATGCCGAGAGCGCCAGCAGTTGGACCCTCCCTGCCGTGGCATCTCTGTTGACGGGGGTGCCCCCCGTTTTTCATCAGATGATGAGCGGTAATGTCCGGATGGGCTGGCAACAGCTGAAGCCGCTGGGCTTGAGGCTTGCGGAAGAAGGACGACTGTCGGTCGGAGTGTCGCAGTCATTTGTCGTAGGGCCGGCATTTGGGTTCGATCAAGCGTTCAGCCATTTCACAATCAACAGCCAGCTCAGCGGGCGGGAACTCCGCACTGACAGTCTTCGGGGAATTCTTCGCCATCAACTGCTCCGGAATGATGGCTTCTCGAAGCCGTTGTTCGCCTACTTGCACACTGTTGGTCCCCACGGTCCGTATACGCCCACCGAGGAGTACATGAAGTGGGTTGAGCCTTTTCCGGGGAAGTTTGATGAAGACGAGTATCTTCCGGGGCCCTTTTCCATCAATCATCATGGCTCAGACCCTGAGGAGTTGGCTCATATCAAGGCGCTCTACTCTGCAGAGGTCGCCTATGAAGATGCTGCCTTTGCACGCTTTATTGACTTCTTGAAGTTTCTCGGTGTGTACGATGACAGCATCATTATTTTTACCAGTGATCATGGGGAGGAATTCTTTGATCACGGTGGTTTTGATCATGGGAAAACCCTGTTTGAAGAGCTCACCCATGTTCCTCTGATCATCCGTTTCCCAGATGGGCAGTGGGCGGGCAGGGAGGTGCAAACACGAGTGAGTACGATGCATATCCCGGCGACGATTGGAGAGATTCTTGGGTTGGACTGGGGATTCCCCGTCACGTCGGATCTCAGTATTTCTCCCCGTGTGCTTGATGCCGCAGGCCGGAAATTATCGCCTCCGCTTTTCTCCGAAGTGCACCAATCGGGGGTGGCTGACGACGGCGCAATTTCGTATAACGCGGTATGGGATCAGAATACGAAGTGTCTCTTCAGTCAAACCAAAATCGACCAATTTGGTCAGAGTGAACCCTATTTTCGTGTGTACGACCTCGAAGACGATCCGAGTGAGCAGCATCAAGAAGTTGTTGATGATGGATCAGAACTGGCCTGTTGGAGCGGCCTTCGGGAGTGGATGCATTTCTGGATCGACAAGAGAGATCAGGAAAGTCCAGATGCGAGTCTTTCCGTTGATGAGAAAGTCAGGAGTCAGATGAAAGCTCTGGGGTATCTCCAGTGAAGGTCAGACACCATTGGCCGAACACGAAACTGACCAAGATCTGGGCGACGCTGCTCGTAGTCATTGTTGTTGGGTCGTCGGCATGCCGGAAGGAATCCGCCGATGGGAGCAGCATCCCGGCTCATGGCACACCCCCCAACGTGATCCTGGTTTCGATAGACACTCTGCGCGCCGATCATATGAGTCTCTACGGCTATTCGAGGTCGACGACTCCCTTCCTGGAGGAACTGGCCGAGGACGCTATTGTCTTTGATCAGTTTTCCCAGAACGGAGGGGGAACGCTCCCCTCCCACGTGACGATGTTGACCTCCTTGTACCCAAGGACGCATCAGATTTTTCCAGGAAGAGATGTTCCGATGCCCGAGTCGATGGTGACTCTTGCGGAGCATCTGAAAATCCATCGGTACGAGACCGGGGGTTTTGTAGACTGCATTTGGTTGACTCGAAAATTTGGGTTTTCCCAGGGGTTCGATCATTTTGATGACCAGGGCGGAAACATCGTTTCGATCGGGCCCAAGGTTTTCGATTGGCTTCACGATCAGCCCGCAAGTCCCTTCTTTCTTTTTCTCCATGTTTACGATGTGCACTCCAAGCCTGACGGCCTTCCCTACCACTGTCCTGAGCCCTTTTTTTCCGAAAACCTGAGATTTAACAGCGATAGTTTTGACGGCTGCCGGAGCGGTTTGTGTGCGACTCGTTTCCTCAGGATGGTCAACGCCCGCCTGGATGAAGGAAAGGAAATCTCGGATTTTCTGACACCGGAAGAAATCAAGTTCCTTGTTGAGCTCTACGACACGGGAATAGCCTACATCGACGAACAGATGCGGCTTTTGATTGAGGAACTCAAGAGTCTCGGTCTTTACGACAATTCACTGATCGTCGTGACGGCAGATCATGGCGAGAACTTCATGGAGCATAATCGTCTGCTTCATTCTCTGGGCCTCTATGACACCGTGACCCAGGTTCCTCTGATTATCAAGATGCCCGAGGATGCCTTTGGTGGGACGCGAGTTCCACACATTGCTTCGATTGTCGATATCGTGCCGACGATCCTGGACATCGTTGGGCTCCCTGCTCTTCCGGTATCGCAGGGAAAGAGTCTCGTGCCGATGTTTGCTGAAGATTTGCCGATTTCGGATGAGGTCTATATTTGGCAGGCCCTGCGAACGGAGCGGTGGAAATATGTGAAAACCCGTGGTGAGCTCTTTGATCTTCAGGATGATCCCGGTGAGAGACTCAATCAGGCGAGTGCCCATCCGGATCTGGTGAAAGCTTTTGATGAGAAGCTCCAGGCCCTGGAAACCAAAGCGGTGGCGGACAGAGCCGACCTCAAGGCCTTGTCCATGGCGGGCGAAGGGTCCACCGGACTTTCTGAAGAAGAGATCGACCAGCTGAAGTCCCTCGGCTATCTGGATGGGGATCAATAGAGACCAGACCAATGTTCGAAAGACATAAAATTGTTGTTGTGATGCCGGCGTATAACGCGGCCAAGACCTTGGAACGCACTCATCAAGAAGTTTGTGCCCAGGGCGTCGTGGATCATATTATCGTGGTGGATGATGCCAGTAGTGACGAAACGGTTGCAATTGCTCGATCGTTACCCCAAACCACGGTTGTGGTACATGAGGCCAACCTTGGTTATGGCGGGAATCAGAAGACCTGCTATCAAGCGGCCCTGGAACAAGGGGCGGACATCATCATCATGATGCACCCGGATTATCAATACACTCCGCTCTTGATCCCCGCAATGGCAGCGTTGATTGGACGGGGGTTATATCAGTGCGTGTTGGGGTCCAGGATTCTCGGCGGGAGCGCTCAAAAAGATGGGATGCCGTGGTGGAAATATGTCGGGAATCGTTTTCTTACGCTTGTGGGCAATCTCCTCATGGGAACCAAGATTTCGGAATTTCACACTGGATATCGAGCCTTCAGCCGGACGCTGCTTGAGCAGCTCGATCTGAAACCGAATTCCAACGATTTTGTTTTTGACAATCAAATGCTGGCGCAGATTCTTTGGGAGGGGCATCGAATTGGTGAGATCAGTTGTCCGGCCCACTATTTTCCGGAAGCTTCTTCGATCAACTTTGGCGTCAGTGTCAGGTATGGGTTCGGGTGCTTGAAAACCGGACTAGAGTACCGGCTGTGCCGGATGAAATTGATGCGAAGCATGCGATTTCCACAGTGATGCCGTCAGAGAACTCAGCCCGGGGATCTGCCGTCCGGCCTCCCGAAAATAATGGAACGATATTATCTCTGGAAAGACAGCCCCTGGCTGGAGGATCTGACTGCTCGAGATCCGATTCAGCGCAGTCGCGCAACCGGTCTTCCGGTTCTGGATTGAGTTGGCTCATTGACGAGTGGCCTCTTGTTCTTGCCGTGGGGTTTGCGGCCTTCTTGCGAGGGTTCCAGTTGTGGGTCCAGATTCCAATTGGAGATGAGTGGCATGCCCTGGATGCAGCCTGGCGGCGGCCGCTCTGGGAGATCCTGACGTCCCTGGATGTGCGGTATTCGACGCCCATGGTCCTGTATGAAAAGTTGGTTATGGGGACTGCCGGAATGTCCGAGTTAAGCCTGTATCTCCCGCTGTTCATCGCTGGAGTGGCCATCGTTTGGGTTTTCCCATTGATCGTGCGGAACTGGGCGGGCAAGAAGACTTCAGACCTTTTTGCCTGGTTGCTTGCGATATCGCCGATGTTGATCCTCTATTCCCGGTTCTTTCGTCCCTACATCCTGACGGTGTTTCTTGGAGGTGCGTGTCTGTACCTCTCCTGGAGGTGGAGGAGAGAGCATCTGGTGACTTACGGAGTGGCGTATGCGATCTGTGGGGCGCTGGCAGTGTATCTGCAAATTGTCTCTGTTGTCTTTGTCGCCGCACCTTTTCTATTTATTGCTATGGAGGATCTGCGGCTGAGCGGTCGCCGGCCACGCGTTGCATGGCAGTTTGTCGGTGTAGTCGGACTTTTTGCTGCATTGCTGAGCCTTCTGGTTGGACTGCCTCTGGCAGGCAATGCAGAGATGATCACCAAGAAAATGGGGCAACAGGGGGTTGGTCTGCACACCATCACTCGGGCTGCAAGCCTGTTTTCTGGAGCTGTAAATCTGTGGGTGGTTGGCATTCTCGTCGCCCTGGCCTGCATCGGACTGGGGGTCTTGTGTCGACGACATCGAGTGCTTGCCGTGTTTGTCCTGGCTGCATCGGTTTTCCAGTGCCTGGCCGTCATTGTGGTCGCACCTACCAGTATCGGTTCCTCCCTGGTTTTTGCTCGCTACATGGTGCTTTCTCTTCCCTTCTTTTTGCTGTGTGTGGCCTCCGGGTCTGTTTTCTTGATGGAATTACTGTTTCGACATGATTGGGGCCTGGTACCCAGTGTAGTGGCAGGGGTTGTTTTCATCGGCGGCCTGCTCTGGAGTGGGCCGCTTCCGTCCGTCCTGTATATGCCCAACAACTGGATCAGCGCCGTATTGCAGGTTGAGATGATGAAGGAAGATCCTAAGAGCAGAATCCGACATTTTTTTGACCGCTCGGAGACTCTCAAACAGGGGATTTCGCCGTTTTATCAGTTCCTGAATGATCAGCCTCGTGGGAGCCTGAAAATTGTGGAAGTCCCGTGGTTTTTCAGGCTGACGCTGAACCGGAATCCTTGGCTTCAACAATTTCATCAGCAGAGCTGCAGTGTGGGGATCAGTAGTTGTATTTCAGGTCACACAATTGGGAAAGGCGAGTTTCCCTGTACGCCTGATTACTTCCGATTCAATAACCTCCTCTTCCTCGACGATCCGGAGACCTTGAGGAAAAAATCAGTGGATTACTTGATCGTTCATCGAAATCTCGTGACCGAGGTCAAGGCTGGAGAGGTCAAAAGACCGGGACTCGTTCGGTCCCTCGTGGCACGGAGTCCGGAGATTCCGGAACTCCTGGAGAATTTCCGGGCGACCATCGGCCCCCCGTGTTATGAGGACCAATGGGTCACCGTCTTTGGGTTGAATGCCTCGAT
>JAOZPW010000235.1 GCA_029932545.1 Thermoanaerobaculales bacterium
GAACGAGCCGAGGGATCTTTCGCTCGTTGGGGCGCCTTCATCACCAACGATGTCTGCCTCGGCTGGGGAGATCCTTCGACTCCGCCGCTTCGCGGCTCCGCTCAGGATGACGGAGGGTCTGGGGATATGGTCGCCATTGGCTGTTTTGGGTCCGGTCCTGGTCCTGGGGATACGAGCAGGGGACAGTCGGGTCACCGTTGGACCCACCGCCGCCCCGGCCCACCGACGGCGTTCACGGACTCGGACGCCGACCTGATCGCCGTGGATTGCCAGGGGTCTGGGCCCGCGCAACATCCTTCGGATGCAGAGCCTGACGGTTCAACCGACCTTCGGTCGGGCTCCGGATCCTGCCTGCATTCGGTATATTTTGGAAATCCAGTATCCCTGGAAGGCGGGGACGTTCGTAATCACAACAGGACGCGCTATCCTTAGTCACGATGCTTGAGCTTCATATCACTGCCCCTGACGACGCGAGGTGGGAGCACCACGTTCTCGAAGACGAAGTCGTCATTGGACGATCCACCCGAGCCGGCCTGACGATTTCAGACCGATCTTTGTCGCGGCTGCACGCTCGACTGTTTCGTTCAGGCGAAAGCTGGTTCGTCGAGGATCTGGGCAGCCGTAATGGAACGTTCATCGACCAGGTTCGGACTGAGGGAGAGACCCGGATTCATCTGGGGCAGACCGTGGCCCTGGGTGGCAGCAAGGTGAAATTGATGGGAGGCCGTCGACTGGACAACGGCCAGGACCTGATGGACGGGCACACAGTTTTCCGCTCGGCCGATGCCCTGCTGGAAAGTGGTCCGATGCTCTCCGATCGCACCGATACCGATGAAGCGGCGGAGGCCGAACAAAGTCCGGCCGTCGATCGGCTGAGGCTCTTGATCGACGTTCACAAGGCGCTGGGCCGCTCGGTTGATCTGCAAGAGTTGTTGGACATCATCCTGGACAGTGTCTTCGACTACCTCAAGCCTGAGGATGGAGCGATTTTTCTGGTCAGTGAGGGAGGATACACCCGGGTGGCCGGCAGGTCGGTCCAGGGTGAGCCCGACAGTCTTGCATCGAGCAGTCTTATTAAAGAGGTTGTCGAGGGTCGGCAGGCCGCGCTGGTTCTCGATGTCCGGGACGACGAGAGATTCAATCAGGCTCAGAGTATGATCATGTCCGGTCTTCGAAGTATTCTGGCCGCCCCCCTTCTCGACGGCAACCGGGCTCTTGGTCTGATCGTTCTGGGTTCGACCCGCGGCGCACGCGCCTTCGACGAGGACGACATGGAATTGCTGGTGTCGATGGCTTCGGTCGCCGCAATGCGGATTTCCAACGTCCGTCTCGCGGAAGAAGCGGCCGAGCGCCGTGTGATGGAGAAAGAGGTCGCCCTGGGCCGTCGAATCCAGATGGCTTTACTGCCGGATCATCTTCCGGACCCGGACGGTTGGGAGATCCACGCGGGCAACTTGCCGTCGAGGGGCGTTTCGGGCGACATCTACAAGGTCTTCGAACGAGACGACGGGGAGACCCTGGTGATTCTCGTGGCCGATGTCTCGGGCAAGGGCATCGCCGCAGCGCTGTTGACGGCTTCGCTGGAAGCGCTTTCGGCCGGACCGCTGGAAGAGGGAGTCCCCTTGGACGACTGCTGTCGACGGGTTTCACAACTGCTCTACGAAAGAACCCCTCCGGAGAAATTTGCCACCGCCTTCATCGCCGAGGTTGAGTTGTCCAGTGGACGGATTCGCTACGTCAACGCCGGCCACAACCCGGGGCTGGTTCTCAGAGTTGGGGGAGAGGCTGAGTGGCTGGGATCCTGTGGTGTTCCCTTGGGCCTGTTGCCGGAGGCTGAATACACGGTCGGAGAGTTTGAAATGTCGCCGAGGGACGTGTTGATGGTCTACACCGACGGGCTGACCGAAGCGAGCAATCCTGATGGTGAGGAGTTCGAAGAAGTGCGCCTCAAGGGAAGCGCCCTGACGAGCCGGTTGAAGCCCCTGAAAGAAATGGCAAGGCACATCGAGGAGGAACTGGATCGATTCACGGCAGGCGAGCCGTACGCCGATGATCGGACTCTGGTGCTCTTGCGTCGATGTGCAGGCGTCGCCGGGTGCGGAGGCGAAGAATGAGCGGGAAGGGCGGGAATGAAGACGCTCGCGTTTCGCGCTGTGCAGAGATCATCCCCGGCGCGGATTTGGGGGAGTTTGAGGGCCTTCTGGAGTTGCGGATTCCGGGGGCGGTCGAAGAGGTTGCTCCCGCGGTTGAACGGGTCATGGCCCAGGTCAGGAACATCGGGTGTGCACAGGACCACGGCTTCGAAATTGAGGTTGCCTTGCTCGAAGCCCTGGGAAATGCAGTCGAACATGGGTGTGGGGGTGATGCCTCGAAAGAGGTCGAAGTGTGGGTTGGCTGTCATGACGACTGCGGCCTCGTGGTTGTTATTCGTGATCCAGGCCCCGGCTTCGACCCGGCGCTCCTGCCAAGTCCGGTTGAGGGCGAGAACCTTTTCAGAACCCACGGTCGAGGCGTCTGGTTGATCAACCAGTTGATGGATTCGGTGCAATACGCCAATGGCGGCACCGAACTTCGAATGCACAAGCGGCCGAAGGGTGACAGTGGTGATTGATGGATGGGGATTGGAAACTTGAAGCTGGGCGTTTGAAACTAGAAACTGGAAACTTGAAACTGGAAGCTGCAACGGCAGCTGTATGCAAAACACTGAGAGAGAGCCACAAAAAGGCACAAAAAGGGACAAAAAGGCAAAACATGCAGCCCGCCGGGTCTGCCGGGGGGAGCGCGGGGCTCCTGCCCCGCTTTGTGACTTCTGGATGGTGCAAGCAGCAGAGTTTCCAGTTTCCAGTTTCCAGTTTCGGGGCTCGAACGACAAATTGTGCCGCCCAGCGAAACGGTGGCTGAGGTCTGTATGGGCCGCTTGCATTTCCTTTCCCACGAGCCCCTGGCCCCCCGAACCAGTCTTGAGTTGGGCGGTCCGGCCAAGGCCCTGGTCGAAGTGTCGACCGTCACCGAGATGGCCGAAGCTCTGGAGTGGGCCAAGACCTCCGACCGGACGGTGTGGGTGCTTGGGGGCGGGTCCAATGTGGTGATCGCCGATGAGGGCGTGGAAGGTCTGGTCCTTGTGCCGGCCCTCCGCGGTATCGACGTCGATCGCAGTGGGAACGGCGCCGTGGTAATTGCAGCGGCAGGCGAGGCATGGGACGACGTGGTGGCGGAAACCCTCACCGAGGGGCTGATGGGGTTGGAGTGCTTGTCGGGGATTCCCGGAACCGTTGGGGCAACGCCGATCCAGAACGTCGGCGCCTACGGTGTGGAGATTTCGGATGTCATCGAGTGGGTCGAGGTCTTTGATCGGGAGGCCGGGACGGTTATCCGGTTGGCGCCGCAGCAATGCTCGTTCGGCTATCGCACCAGTTGCTTTCGGCAGTACCCCAATCGATCGATCGTGACCCGGGTCGCCTTCAGGCTCCGAGCTGACGGTCGTCCGGTGATCCGGTATGCGGAGTTGGAGCGGACTGTAGGATCCGGCGGAACCCCGCCCGATGCCGTGACGGTTCGTCAGGCGGTGATGGCCTTGCGGCGGGGCAAGGGCATGGTGTTGGAAACCGGCGCCCCCCGCAGTGTCGGCTCGTTCTTCGTTAATCCCATCGTCGATGCTCAGGGTTTGGCGGCGGTCGAGAAGGCAGCCGGTAATGGGAACGCAGTGCCTCATTTTCCGGCCGGAGAGTCTCTCTTTAAGATTCCGGCCGCATGGTTGATCGAAAACGCCGGTTTTTGTCGTGGATACCGCCGGGATTCGGTCGGTCTTTCGGAACATCACACCCTGGCACTCGTACACCACGGTGAGGGACGGACGCGGGATCTGGTTGCTTTGGCAGCCGCAATCCGGGATGGGGTCGAACAGCGGTTCGGCATTCGACTTCGGCCGGAACCGGTTTTCTGGGGTTTTCCCGACTCCGATCCCCTGAACGGAGGAGCGAGATGAGGTCAGTGACTCTTGGATTGGCGTTGGCAATCGCCTGGCCGCAGATCTGCGGGGCTGGGCCGCGAGATTTGCCGACGGCCGGATCCTCGGCGATCCGGGTCTCCGAGGATTGCGTCGAGGTGCCGCGGGAAGAGATTCTTGCCTTTTTGCCCGGAGGCCGGATTCTGGCGGTCGGTTCGGAGTCGAAGAGCGTCCGTGGTATGGCTTGGACGTTGAGTTCTGCCGTCACACCGGCTCTTCGGCAGGCCCTGACAGATACTGGACGCAAGCAATTGGTGCCGGTGGTCATCGGCGTGGCGCCCGGCGTGTCATTGACCGAGGTCAGTACGGTAGTCGAGGCGCTGGGAGCTGTGATTTCCTGGCGGGACTTGTCGAGCTTGATACCGAAAATTGGTCTCTTGATTCCGGCGCCCGATCTTCGAAGAGTGGTCGAAGGCCTGCTGGTTTTCGACGGTCGCGTGGTCTTCGCCGATGTCCAGCCCGGGGCAAGGCTCCAGAATGAGCGTTCTGCCCCGCTATGCCAGGGGGGCGATTTCCAGGATTTGCCTCTCTTCGACCACGGCTTGTTGGGGCAGGGGCAGGTCATCGGTTTGATGGACACCGGGATTGACGCGGACAGTTGCTTTTTCGACGATCCCGACCACGGAGTCCCCGCAGTCAACGGCGCATCGGGTACTGCCATCGACGCCGGTCATCGGAAAATACTCGCCGTCGATTTCTGGTGGAGCGAGGACTGGCCTGATCCGGGCGACTTCGACTGGGACTCCCAGGGGCACGGCACCCACACGGCCGGATCTGTTGCGGGAGACGGTGATGTATGGGGCTCGCATCAGGGCAATGACGGCATGGCGCCGGCAGCGCGGTTGGTGATTCAAGACGGAGGGTACGAGGTCGATACCTGTGCCGATTTACCGGG
The DNA here is from genome assembly GCA_029932545.1 of Thermoanaerobaculales bacterium. GTDB lineage: Bacteria > Acidobacteriota > Thermoanaerobaculia > Thermoanaerobaculales > Sulfomarinibacteraceae > DAOWGJ01. The sequence goes on from JAOZPW010000235.1 coordinate 4,902, forward strand.
TCTGGGGTGTCCGGTTCGGCCGCTCGGGGCGATGTTGGAGCAGGCGTGGGCCCAGGGTGCGAGAATCCACAGTAACTCCTGGGGAGACGCGGAAGAAAGCTGGCCGCTCAATCGCTATACTGAGCCGACCGCAGACATCGATCGTTTCGTGTGGGACCATCCTCAAATGGTGGTCGTTGCCGCCGCCGGGAACGCCGGCGGTCTGGGCGACAATACCGTCATCTCACCTTCGACCGGCAAGAACGTCGTGTCGGTCGGGGCCTTGTGGACGGTTGACCTCAATCCACTCTGTCCGGCGTCCTTCTCCTCGAGGGGATGGACGCATGACGGGCGCATCAAGCCCGACGTCATGGCGCCGGGCTCGGGCGTGATGTCGGCCGAGACGGATTTCCTCATAAATTCGCCGAACTGCGGGGTGCGCGCGGGGTCAGGCACGTCGATGGCCACGCCGACCGTCGCCGGTCTCGCCGCCCTGATTCGTCAGTACTTCATGGAGGGGTTTCATGCCTTCGGCCGGCGGAATCAAGAGCGGGGCTTTGAGCCGAGCGCGGCCCTGGTCAAGGCGGTCCTGATCGCGTCAGCCGTTGACTTGACGACGTTGGGTTGCACCTCGATCGACCCCATTCCTTCCCGCGACCAGGGTTGGGGTCTGGTGCAGTTGGACCGGGCGCTCTGGTTCGAGGGGGAGAGGCGCCGGATGTGGATCATCGACCGGCTCGATGCCTTCGATTCCGTGAGGGACAGTGTTGCCGTGATGGTCGATGTCAGGCGGCCTGCGAGTTTTAAGGTTGTCCTCAGTTGGACCGATCTCCCCTCGACTTCCACCGCCGATGTCAATCTGGTCAACGATCTGGATCTTGTGCTGGAGGGGCCTGACGGAGTTTTTTTGGGCAATGGAATCGTAGGAGGAGTCTCGGTCACCGGTGGCCAGGCCGATCGCCTGAACAACGTCGAGGTCGTCACCCTCCCCGAGGCCGCCGCCGGTCAGTGGGTTGTTCGAATCCGTTCCCATGCCATGACCGCCGGCCCGCAGGGATTCGCCTTGGTGATCCTCGGTGGAGAGGGTGTAACCGTGGTTGCGGAGCCCAGGGAGCCCCGTGGTGGGCGGTCGGGCTGATTCGAACAGGGTGGATACGGGGGTCCACCCCTACAGAGTCCCCGGACGCGCCGGAGCGAGACCGTTCTAACACGTAGATCCATAGCGCGTTCCTTCGAGCCCGAGCCCGTTATCGTTACCGTTATCGGTAGTGTCATTGA
>JAOZPW010000028.1:0-7745 GCA_029932545.1 Thermoanaerobaculales bacterium
TCGTCGGCACGCCGGCCTACATGGCGCCCGAGCAGGCCAGAGCCGGGGATTTGACCCCGGCCTCGGATGTCTACGCCCTGGGCCTGACGCTCTTCCGCTCGTTGACGGGGCATGTGCCCTTTGAGGGCGATACCGCGGTCGAGACCCTGATGCTGCGGCAAAAGGCAAGGCCGCCCGGAGTTCGCCGGTCAAAGACCACCTGCCCGCGATGGCTCGAACGGCTCTTGCGGCGCATGCTGGAACCCAGGGCAGACGATCGGCCCAGTGCGATGGCTGTCGCGGCGGCTCTCGAAAACGGCGCGTTCGGCCGACTGCCCAGCAGGACGAAACTTCGACGAGTCGCAGCGGTAGTGGCGATCGTTGCAGTCGCAGCGGTTGTGGCACTGGGAGTTTGGCGCCGATGGATCGCCCCTCAACTCGACCCAACCACCGATCTCCGGTTCACAGTCCAGAGGTTCGTCGATGAAACCACGGTCGAAATCACCGATACCGAAGGCAATGTTCTTCAAACTGTGGACCTCGGAGGGATATGGAACCCGAATGAGTTCAGGTCTCATGCTGCCAGGCGGGTGGTATTCGGTGATTTCAACGGGGACGGGTGGGTCGATGCCGCGGTGTCCCGAGCCCAGGACGAGAGCGGCCGACCGCTGTCAATTTTTCTCCGTCAGCCAGACGGCTCCTTGGAGTTTGTCATCGACTATCGGGTCAACCTGAGCTTTCCATATGACGGAGAGGTCTTCACTGATTTCCGGATCGTCGATATGATCTCGAAGGATCTTACCGGCGACGGGAGGTCGGAGATCATCCTGGTCGAGGTGTCTTCCCCGTACTACCCCTCTGCCCTTCGGGTGATCAACCTGAAGAACCAGGACCTGTTCACCTTGTGGCACCCAGGGGCATTGAAAAGCGTTCAGGTTGCCGACCGGAACCAGGACGGCCGGCCGGAAATCTATCTCGGCGGGACCTGCAACTTCCTGACACCGCCCGACAGCAACACCTCGGCCCCGGTCTTTTTGGCGATCGAGGCCGATTGGCGTCTCCAGGGCCAGGAGGTCAGTCTCTTTGCGGCGGAGCGTAAATTTGCCTCTTCGACACCACAGGGAATTCGGGTTCACTATGCCGCCTGGCCGCGCATCAATCTGCCTGTTTTCCGTGCCGCATGGCAGGAAGTGTTGATTCTAGAGCGGCCCAAGAACATAGAATCCTATTTGTTTTCCCTGATTGTCAGCCTTCAGAATCGAACAGCCCGTGCTCTCGGCACCGGCATACGAAAAGGCGTTCGCTATGCCTTCATCGGGTTTGACCTTCGGCAAATCGATGCCCAATGGGAACCCACCGTAGCCAAAGCACTGGGCATCGACCCCAACACCCCCGAAATGCAGGCCCTGCTCAAACCACGCTACTGGAACGGCCGGATTTGGCAGGAGGAGAGTTGTTTCATGGCGATGTCGGATTCAGTGCCGGCACCAGGTTTCTGAAAGTACCGCCGCCAAATGCGCCGTGCCAAAGAAGGATTGGAAGGACCGTTTTGGTGCTGATTCTAATTTTTCGAAGCAGTTGGGGGAAACGCCGCCAATCGGGTTCAGCCGAACTGACAATCAATCCGCTACACTGACCCGATGAGGTTTGAGAGATTTCTACTCCGTTGTTTGGTGCTGGGTGTCGTTGTCTTTGTGGTGTTCTGCCCACAACTGGCCGCTGAGATCGAGGAGGAGGCCGAGAATGTGGCGTCCGACCTGGGTTTTTCCGAAGAAGTCGAGATCAACCTGGTCAATATTGATGTCTACGTCCGGGACCGGAAGGGCGCACCGGTGACCGATTTGACCATTGAGGACTTCGTGGTTCGGGAGGACGGCGAGATTCGTGAGGTTACCAATTTCACGGTGGTGGATGACGAGGTCTTCCGGAGGGTCTCGGAAACTCGAGAGCTGCCGGCCGTCAAAACTGAGGCAGTGGAAACCGGTCTTGCCATGGCCGTTCGGCCGACCTGGGTCGTGCTCTACATCGATCAGGAGAATCTGCATCCCCTGGATCGGACCCGGATCCTTCGTCGAGTCCGGGAGTTCGTCAAGGAAAGCCTGATCCCTCCGGTTCAGATGATGGTGGTGGCCAACGAAGGCTCACTCAAGGTCAAGCAGGCATTCACTTCGGATGCTCGTGAAATCACAGGCGTCCTCCGCGGCATGGGAAAATATTCCGGTGGGTGGGTCGACCGGGAGAGCGTGCGGAACGATCTGATTGAAAGAATGCAGGATCTCAAGGGGGAACAGAGCCGAGGTGACGGAGCTGCGGCCAAGGGCAACCGCCAGTTGTTTCAGGAGGTTGTGGCCTACGCCAGGGAGGAGGCCTTCACCTTGAATCACAGTCTTGGTGGGCTGCGCCAGGTGGTTGACATGCTGGCAGGAATCGAAGGCCGGAAATCGATCATCTACGTCTCGAACGGATTACCGATGACACCAGGGTTGGGCCTGATGCATGAATACGCGTCGTCTTTCCACGACAACTCGATCCTGGCCTACCGAAGCCGGTTCGAAAAACAGGCCCAATACCGTTCCCTGGCCGCTGGGGCCTCTTCGCAGGAAGTGACCTTTCATACCCTGGATGCCGGAGGCCTCGAGGTCAATATTGGCGGGGGCGCCGACGCGGCCTACGGTTCCGATCCGACCTCAAGCCAAATTGGATCATCAAATTTCCAGGGGTCCCTGCGGTACCTGGCCGATCGAACCGGAGGCATCGCCGTCGTCAATACCAATGATGTTTCCGGAGGCCTGCAACGGGTACGGGACGATCTCTATTCGTACTATTCCATAGGCTTTCCGGCACGGGGCGCCGGACGTGACACGATCCACAAGGTTGAGGTTGAGATCCCCGGTCGATCGGGCATCGATATCAGGCACAGGGGGCGATTTGTTCACAAGAGCCTGGAGACGACCGTACAGGATCAGGTTGTCAGTGCCTTGCTGGTGGGCGTGGAAAACAATCCCATGGGGATTGAGATTGAGCGGCAGAACCCGCTGCCCGCAACGGGCAATCTGTGGACGGTTCCCGTTCAGATCTCGGTAGCGATGTCTCAGATAACCCTGCTGCCGACGGGAGACGAATTGGTCGGCCACGTAGTGCTGGTGGCTGGGGCCAGGGACGACGGCGGGAAACAGTCGAGCGTTCAGCGCAAAGACCATGAGATCAGGGTTCCGGCGGACAGTGATATTTCACAACGCCGCTGGACGGTGGACAGTCGCTTCCTGATGGAAGAGGGCAAATACCGGATTGTCGTCGGAATCCTCGACCAGATCACTCGCAAGGCCTCATATGCCACTTTGAACGTGAAGGTGCCTTAAGGATTTCCAGGAATAGTAGAATAATTCCATGAGAACTACCATTGATTCTGCCGGGCGAGTTGTCATCCCCAGGGACTTGCGATTGCGGCTGGGACTCTCGGGGGGAGACCCCGTTGAGATTCTCGAGCGAGACGGGCACCTGGAAATTGGAGTTGTGGCCAGCGTTATGAGGCTGGAGGAGTCCGATCAGGGGCCAGTCGCGGTACCAGAAGAAGATCTGCCTCCTCCCCACCGGGCCTCGGCGAAGATCGTCTCGGAGTTTCTTGAGAGCCGATAAATCCGGCCCCGCCGGATGCCCGCCCACGCCACCCGCTTCGCGGGTACGAGCCTGACGGCTCTGCAGCCCTCCGGGCTGGCGTCGGTTCCTACTCATGACAGGCCATGATGCGCCAGGCGACCAGACGTTCGTTCATGGTGCGGAGTCTGCGGCAGAGAAGCCTGCTCAGGAGTGTCAGAAATTGCACGGCGGCGTCGGGGTCCATTGACAGGACTTCTTCCAGCAGAGCGCGGCTGATGGAAAAGACCGTACAGCCCCCGTTGTGGGCGCGAGCATCTGCGGAACGTGCCTGGTCATCGATCAGGGCCATTTCCCCGAAGACCTCACCACGTTTGAGTATGGCGAGACATTCTTCTCCCATGCCCGGCACCATGCGAGAGATGCGAACGCTGCCGTCGACGACGATGTAGAGGCTGTCGCCCCGCTCTCCCTCGGCAAAAATCATGCTGTTGGCCTTGAAGTGCTCCTCATGGCTGTACTTGGCCAGGAGTCTCAATTCCTGAGCCGAAAAGCCTTGCTCGCGGAGAATGTCCAGTTTGACATCCTCTGCAAGTCTTACCGGCTCGCCGGGGTCGTGATCGGCGGGTTCAATCGGCCCGTCCGGGGTTTCAAAGAGCTCGCTCATCTGGGAGTTGGCGGCCCGGACTTTCCCGGACAGCGTATGCCAGAAGCTCCAAAGGAGACTGACGGCGAGGTCCCTGTTGGCCGAAACAGTTGCTTCCAGTTCTGCCGCTCGAAGAACGAACAAGGTGCCGGAGCCGACTCCGAAAGCTGTTGCAGAGCGATCACCTTCATCGAGGTAGGAGACCTCGCCGAAGAGGGACCCCTGGCCCAGGGTCGTTAGAATCTGGGTCCCGACAGGAGTCTTTCGTGTGATGTGCACGGTTCCGCGGTGGACCAGGTAGAGGTCTCGACCCGTCTGGCCTTCCCGGAAGATGACTTCGGCGTGTTCGATCTTTTCGGTTCTGATCAACTTGGCCAGGGCGATCAACTGGTCGTCACTGAAGTGATTAAAAAGGCCCATGGCCCGCAGTTCATTGGCCCGCTCCAAGAGGTTGCTCTGTCCGGGCTGGGCCAGGATACGGGTGTCGTATCGGCGACGGGCCCTTGAGGAAGAAAAGACCCGAGCCTGGCTGAGGGCAACGTGGTCACAGGCTTTTTGCAGGGCTGCGGTGCGCGCCTGGATCAGGATATCGACGGCGTCAGGTTCCATGGCACACAGTCGGACGAGGGTGTCGACACGCCGCTTTTCTTGTGCCTGTTCCTGTTCGGTCCGGGAGACGGCAAGCAGCATCGCGTCGACCGCATTGTCCAGGGCAGTTTCGAACTGCTCGTTTTCAAGTGCGCACCGGGAGGTCTCGACCGCCAATCGGTAGTCCAGGGGGTTGAGTCGCCGGGATTGTGTGAACTCCTGCAGGGCGGTCTCCGCTTCGTCGTGGCGAAGGTGTAGGAACCCGGCTGCAGTGAAGGGCAGATAACTGAAGGGCGTTCTCAGCTTGGCCATGTCGATCATCTCGACGGCTCGTCCGTATTCGCCCCTGTTTTCCAAAATGCGGGCCATGCCCAGGGCGTGGGATGCCTCCAGGTTGCGCCGCTTGAATTCCCGGTCAAAGTCCTCGAGGCCCTCATCTCCACGAACTTCCTGGGCCTCCTGGCGGAGTGAGCTTCCCTCCGGCGACAGCTTTGCGGCGATCTCCAGCAGTTCGGCCGCCTCGGATGGACGACGCAAGGTGCGCAGACGGCGACCCAGCGCTACCAGGCGCTCTACAAGGGACGATTGAGGTTGACTCCGTTCAGCCATAATCTTGGCTGATGATCTTATCCTAATTTCCGCCGACGTGAAACAGTAGAAACTCGAAGGGGCCGGAATGGTGGAACAAAGGGTCAGGGATCAGGGATTGGGGGCGGGGTGCCTGAGTTCCGGGTATTGCCAAGGATTTAGCCCGCAGTGGAGGTGCCGGAAGGTTCCAGTGGCGCGGCCTTCCTGGCCGCCAGGAAACCCTTGCCCCGGTCCCGAGTACAATAACGCGACCATGACACGTGCTTACGCCCTTCTTTGGGCCTTCATTGTTTTGATAGTTCTTGCTGGAACCTGTACATCGGCGGTCGCCGAGATTGAAGTGATTACGCCTGCCGAGGTCAAGCCGGGAGACCAGGGCATCTGTGTCACTGAGATCGAGGGGGGCCGGTTGATCGAGATCCCCGTGACAATTCTCGGTGTCGTCGGGGCCGGTCAGCCTGAGGGTGAGATGGTCCTGATTCGACTGCAGGATCCGCGGTTTGAGGCCGTTGGTGTCGCGGCCGGCATGAGCGGGTCTCCCGTCACTGTTGACGGTCGACTGCTGGGGGCACTGGCCTTCGGGTGGCAGTTTGCCACCGAGCCGATAGCAGGTGTGACTCCCTTCACCCGGATGCAAGAATTAGCCGACACCGGCGCCGACAGCGGGTTTGAGGCCGGATCAGCACGGCCTGCCCTGTTCGAACTGGCGACGGCCCATCAAGAAGGGCGTCTGGCGGAGAGCGTGCTGGATTGGTTGGTACCTGCAGCTGCCGGTGGGCAGCAGGTTCTGCCCCTGGTGATGGCGTCAGGGGGGCCGGTCTTTACGATGGCAGGCCGGGGTTTTGCTGCTGATGTATGGCAGCGACTCGGCTGGGTAACTACGCCCGGGGGCGGCGGTGGCACATCGGATGCACCCGCTGGAGATCTTGTGCCCGGGTCGATGATTGCCGGCGTTCTGGTCAGGGGAGATGCATCCCTTTCGGCCGGTGGAACGGTCACGGCGATCGACGGCGCCCAGGTGTGGGCTTTTGGCCATCCCTTTCTGGGGGCGGGTGACGTGTTGATGCCGATGGCCCGGGCCTCGGTGGTGACGATTCTCCCCAGCCTGGCCAACTCTTTCAAGATGTTTAACGCGGGTGAGATCATCGGCACGGTACGTTCGGATCGGCGGCACGGTGTCTGGGGGACGCTGGGTCCAGCACCCGAGATGTTGCCGGTGGATATCAAGGCAGGGGAAAGCTCATATCACTTTGAGGTGTTGCATCACCGGGTGTTGACGCCCATTTTGACCGGGATCCTGGTGGCCGGAGCGCACCAGACCCGGGGTCGCAGCTTTGGACTTCAGAGTGTCGACCTCCGCCTTGAGGTTGATTTTGAAAGTGGCGAGAGCCTGGCGCTCGACCAGGTCTTTGACGGGGCAGATGCGCCCAGCCAGGCGGCGGCCTGGACGTCGGCGGTTATTGGATACTTGGAAGCGTCACCTTTTGCCTCGGACGATATCCGGGGCATCGATCTGACGATGGACTCGGTCAACGGGTTGGAGCGGGCCTCGGTCCTGGATATCACGCCGGAGCGGTGGACGGTTGAACCCGGTCAACGACTGGGAATCAGGGTACGATTTCGACGACCTGGAAACCCGATTGAGACCGTGCGAATGGAAGTGAAGATTCCCAGAGAACTTGCTGATGGACGGCTGGATTTGGTTGTGGCTGATGGCGCCTCGTGGGCGCTCTACGATCTCCAAGCACGGCCCACTCGGGCTGGGACCTTCTCCGACGAGATCCGGCTGTTGGGTCGTTTGCGCTCTTCAAAGGAGTTGGTGGCTGCCCTGGAGGTCCCGGGCGGGTCACTGGTGTTGCCGGGTGGTACCGTTGCGGCGCCGGTCGGCATGGTAGCGACGCTGCGCTCAGGCCTGGGATCGGAACTTCAAACCGCCAAGTACCGGGTGGTGTCCGAGACGACCCTTGACGCCGGTGGGCCGGTGGCGGCTGCAGTGCGTCTTCGCCTTGTTGTGAAAGCGCGGTCGGGATGGACGGGAGACGATTGATGAGTTTTTCAACTTGGCGGATCCGGATGAATAAGTTTAGCTGTTTGTACGATTCAAGAAATAGCCACAAAAAGGCACAAAAAAGCACAAAAAGGAAAGGGGTTGTCCCGCTGGGGTTATGTAGAGGGAGCGAGGGGCTCCTGTCCTGCATTGTAACGCTCAAAAGAGTGCAGATGGCTGCTTGTCCCCCCCTCTCCCCCTCTCCCCCTCTCCCCCTCCGGCTCCGCCGGCTCCTCGGGCATCGAGTATCTGCCTTGAGCCGCACCCTCGGGGTGGGTGTGCTCTGCATGGCAACGGCCATGG
>JAOZPW010000028.1:7755-14689 GCA_029932545.1 Thermoanaerobaculales bacterium
CGGCTCCGCCGGCTCCGCCGGGTTCGAGTTTCGAGTTTCAAGTATCGAGTATCAGTCTTGAGCCGCGTCCTTACGCCCTGTGTACTCTGTATAGCAATGGCCATGACGGCCGCGGCCTCCCAGACATCCTGGTGGGTGGTTGACGGCTCGACCGAAATGCTCAGAGGTTCCGGCGAAGGGGTTGCGGTTTCGGTGGACGGCATGTTGCGGCCGGTCGCGGGTTGGCGGAACCAGGCGGCGCTCTCAGAACCGGTGGTGTTGGGGGCGGATCGGCTCCCCGGGGGCGATATCGTCGTTGTTACGGGCCACCCGGCCCGGCTCTACCGTGTTTCAGGCGCCTCTGTGGAACTCCTGGCCGAATTACCGGGCGAACAGGGGACTTCGGTTCTGGTTGACGCTGACGGCGCCGTATGGGCTACGACTGTCGCGCCTGGGGTGCTGGTCAAGTGGTCCGGAGGTGAACTGGAAGAGATGGGGCGTCTCGGGGACGGCGGATTCTGGGACCTGGTGGAATTCGACGGGTCAATCGTCGTAGCAGCCGGAACCCCTGGGGCGCTGTTCAAGGTCGGAAACAAGGGGTTGGAGCGTTGGCTTGAGGTGCCGGACGCTTTCGTTCGATGTCTTGCGGTTCACGGTGATCAGCTGATCGTGGGGACCTCGGGCAAGGGTCTGGTACTCAGTATTGACGCCCGAGGCCGCCCGTCGTTGTTGGTGGACAGTCCATTTACCGAGATTTCGGATTTGGCTGTCACTGAGGGTGGAGAACTCTGGGCCACTGCCCTTGTTGGTGAGCCGCTTCCAAAAGTGCCAAAAAAATCATCGACTGCAACCAAGGCCAACGGTGAGAATGGTGCTTCATCGACAACCGAGGGCCTCAATCTCGACTTGCCGAAGATCAACGGGAAGACGGCAACGTCCGAACTGGTACGGATCACTCCGGAAGGCGGTTTGCTCCACATTCACCGGTTCGAGAAGCAAGTTGCGACGGCGCTGGGGATCGACGGCAAGGGTGTCCTGGTCGGCACCGGGTACGAGGGGGAAGTATGGCGGTTCATTACCTCCGGTGGCGCCAGGTTGGCAACCCTGGATGCGGTTCAGGTGACGGCATTCGCTCCCGATGGAGCGTTGGTCACCCAGGGTCCGGCAGGTGTGTGGTCGACAGATCGGGCCGGGCGGCAGCGTTCGCGGTTCCGGAGTGACGCCAAGGTTTTCCCGCGCCCGGTCCGTTTTGGTACCTACCGAATTTTCCCGGAAGACTCCGGGGCGAAGATCCGATTTCGAACGGGGGCGGCTGCCGAGAACGATGATCTGTGGCTCCCCTGGACTGAGTTTGCTGACCAGGCAGTTGGGAAAGTAGCTCTGAATTTCGGCAAGGCCCTCCAGTGGGAAGTGGATCTGGTCAATGGAGGTGTGGTTGACAGGGTTGAGGTGGCCTGGACTGAGGTCAATCTGGCTCCGGTCGTCAAGAGCGTCGAGGTCGAACCCCCGGGTCTGGTCTACCTTGCATCTCCACCGGTGTCCGGTCCGGTGATCCGACAGGAGCATCCGACCTTCGACGGGATCTTCACGACGATTGGCGAGAATGGAGCCACAAGCGCCTCTGCCAAGAAGGGCAAGAAGTACTGGCAGGTTGGATACCGAACGGTCAGTTGGAGGGTTGATGATCCCAACGATGATCCCATGATCTTCGACCTCGAGGTGGAACGTTCGGACGGATTCCGCCTCCCGGTTCGCGAGAGGCTCAAGGGCAGTCAATTGGCCGTCGACACGTCGGCTCTTCCGGACGGTCGCTTTCGTTTCAGACTCGAGGCCACGGACGAATCGGTCAACCCCGGTGCTCCGAAGGCCGGGGAGGGCATCAGCCCGTGGTTTGTCGTCGACAACACCGTGCCGGAGATTCTCGTTACTCCAGAAGGTCAACATTGGGCAATCGAGGTCCGGGATGCGTCATCATTGGCTCGAGTCCAGATGTCTCGGGATGGGGGCTCCTGGCAGGATCTCCTGCCGGAGGACGGATTGTTGGACGGTGTGGTTGAAAGGTTTTCCATCGAGGTTGAGGAGGGCAAGCACCTGGTAGTCATACGTGCTATCGACCGGCACCACAATCGAGCGGTTGTGGGAGTGGAGGAGTGAAGGCATCCTGTATCCTGTTTGTCTACCTCGCCTTTCGAGGCAGTTGGAGGATTTGACCACAATGAGTGATTCTCGAGCGGTGACCCCTGGTACCCACGCACATGTTGCGGTCTATCCAGGGTCCTTCGGCCCGATCCATCAGGGGCATGTTGCCATCGTGGAGCGGGCCACAAAACTGTTCCCAATAGTGATCGTCGCGGTGTTGGAGAACTCCTCAAAGGGTGGGTTGTTCACTCCGGACGAGCGACTGGAGATGATGAACGAATTGTGGGCCGATGACCCTGCCATCGAGGTTCGGTCGTTCCATGGGCTCCTGGTCAATTTCCTCAGAGATGTCGGTTCGAGGATTGTCATCCGCGGCATTCGGGCGGTTTCCGACTTCGAGTACGAGTTCATGATGGCCTTGATGAATCGCCGGCTCTATGCCGATGCCGAGACGGTGTTCCTGACGCCCAAGGAGGAGTACACCTACCTCTCCTCGCGCGTGATCAAAGAGGTTGTTGCCCTCGGGGGTGACGTCACCGGGCTGGTGCCGGAGCCTGTACGTCTGCGCCTGGAGGAACGATACCGCAAGGCGACACATCCGCCGACGAGGTGAGGGTTCGGCGTCGTGCGATTGACGGTATTCGGCCCGGGCTTTCCCTTGAGGGGTGGCATCGCAACGACGACTACGGCGCTGGTTCAGGCCCTCGAAGGGCGTGGGCACCAGGTTCAGTTTCTGGCGCCGAGTCGGCAGTATCCCCGGTGGCTTTATCCGGGCGGCGACGAGAGGGATCCCGAAGCGTGTCCGCAGATCGCCGGCTCCCAGGCGCTGTTTGCGCCCTTTGAGCCGTGGACCTGGCCTCGGGTTCGGCGGCAGGCCCTGGAATATAATGCCGACGCCTGGATTATTCCCTACTGGACCTGGGCATGGGCCCCGTTTTGGCGATTCTTGTTGCTGGGTTCGAGGCCCCCGGCAATTGCGGTGGTGCATAATCTGCACGACCACGGCGCCGGAGCTTTCCGGCGATGGGCGGCACTTGGGGTTTTGAACCGATGCCAGGGTTTTCTGACTCATGCAAGCTTCTTGAAAACGGCCCTGATGGAGTCGTTTTCGGGCGCGCCGGTTGCGGCCTATCCGTTGCCTCCCGTGACTTCCTCAAGGCCGATACCGGAGAAGCCGGCCGTTCGCCGTCGGATGGATATTGGTCCGGAGGAGCGCCTGGCTCTGTTTCTGGGTCTGATTCGTCCCTACAAGGGTGTCGATGTTCTTTTGGAGGCCTTTGCCCGGTTGTCGGAGAGTTCTCCGTGGCGTTTGGTCGTTGCAGGTGAGCCCTGGGGAGGGCTGGGCCGGACCCTCTCGGCACAGGTCGAAACCTTGCACCTGAACGATCGGGTCGAACTGAAATTCGGATGGATCCCGGAGACTGAGGTCGATGGGTTGCTCAGTGCTGCAGATATCCTTGTCTTGCCCTACCGGAGTGGCACCCAATCTGCAGTCGCACCGATGGCTCTGAGCCGGGGGCTGCCGGTGCTGTCCACCGATGTTGGTGGCCTTGGCGAGGTCATTGAAGACGGTGTTGCGGGGTTGTTGGTCGAACCGGATTCTCCCCAGGCCCTGGCTGACGCCCTTGTGGATTTGGAAGGTGAGGGTCTTGCACGTCTCGCAGCGGGCGCCCTTGCGAGTTCGGATCGTTGGACCTGGGCAGGTTATGCCGAGGCGCTCGAGGGGGTGGTGGGAAGGCTGGAAACTAGAAACTGGAAACTGGAAACTGGGGCCACAAGAAGAGCAGCCACAAAAAGGCACGAAAAAGCACAAAAAGGAAAGAAAACAGACTCAGATTGATGGTTGTTGCGCAAGTACATCGACATTTACCAGGTCCCGTATGAGTTTGATAAAAAATCTCGAGAGTTCAGCACCTTCACCAACACGATCGGAGAGCCGGAATCAAGTTTCCAGTTTCGAGTTTCAATTTTGATTCAAAAAAAGGCCCACCGCGAAGGTGGGCCTTTGAAGATTCAATATTGTCGGCTCAGCGGGCGAGTTTTCTCAAGAGGTCAACTGCTTGTTCGTGATCGATATCGTCTTCAAGAGGCAGGCTCTTGATATCCGACCAGCCTTCGGTGTCGGAAAGAACCCATTCGACCGCGCGATCTCCGACCGCATCGCCCTCTGCCTCAATCGTGGCGTCCCAATAAATCAGGACGGAGTTGTCGCGGCCGAGGAACATTTTGGATGCCAGGAGATCGAGGTCCGGCGGGATGGCCATGACAACGTCACCGCTATTGAAGACGGCGATTTGGCGTCTGCGTTTACCTTCCGGCGTGTCGATTTCTTCGATCTCGTAGTCGATACCCAACAGGTGGAAGACGCAGTCCGCGAAGTCCGGGGTGAACAGTTGGGGGAGACCACCTTCGCCGATGAAGAATCGAGCCGAGGTCAGGCCGGCCACGTCGGGGTTGTCATCACAACCGAAGCCGAAGGGCAAGAGGTTCTCCAGGTCGTAGGCCTGGGTGTCATCCAGCAGGGGAATACCGTTGGAGTCCAACGGGATGGGGAGGTAGATCGCGTACCCCAGGGCCGTAACGTTGTCGTGGCGCCACCACACTGTGTGGAGGAAGGTGGTCTCGAGGATTTCAGGCTCCGCCCCTTCATCGCCTTCGATGACTGTGGTAACGGTATGGATCAGGGCATCGGCATTGGTGATTGTTGTGCCATCCTCACCACCGAGAATGGCCGGGCCGAACCACGCTCCATCGACAAGCGCGGCAAGGTTGACGGATGAGAGGCCGTCCAAGGTATCGGTCCAGAGGATGAAAGGGCTCGACGTTGTCTCGTCGACTACCAGCACCACACTCTCAAGCCCCAGACCTGCGGTCTGAGGAACGAGTGCCTCTTCAGTGTCGAAATCGGGTCCGGAATGACTGAGGACCAAGCCCTCATCGGCGACCCACACCTTGTAGAGGTGGCCGTCGGACGTCAGTACCATTGGCCCCGCATGAGCGAAACCGGCGCTGCCGACGAGGACCACCAGGGCTAGTGCGAAGATCAGTCGTCTCATGATCAACCCCTCAGGTTCACAACATTTGTGAGATCGGTCGTGAGGAAGACGTCGATGATCTCCTCATTCATTCCGATCTCGGGATAAAATTCAGCCAATTCCCGCAGATAGCGGCGTCCCCTGAAGGCGTCGCCGCGTCGTACCGCGACCTCGGCCAAGAGGAACAGGCAGTTCTTCATGACTTGATTATCGTCATAGTGTTCGGCAAGGATCAGGGCCCTCTCGCCGGCGGCGTGTGCCTGCTCGAGTTGGTCGTTCAGAATATACCCGTAGCAGAGGTCCTGAAGATTCTCATAAATCAGGTGGTCTGCCGACAGTTCGTCGAGGGTGGCCCGAGCCTGCTCGCACAGGCCGAGGCCCTCTTCGAGGCGATCGGTGCACATCAATGCATAGCCGAGGTTCCCCAGAACGGTTGCTCTGCCGGCGATCTGGAATGTCTCTCCGAGGCTCTCCATCGCATTGAGCGCCAGATTGAAGCCGCTCTCAGCTTCCTCAAAACGCGAAAAACGTAGAGCCAGTGATGCCTGTTGGTTGTGGACACCTGCGGCCAAGGAGGGTTCGTCGACATTCTCGGCCAATTCTCCGGAACGGTCGGCCCATTCCATTGCGCTGTCGAAGTCTTCGAGGTTGAGGTAGGCCGCAGCCATGTTGTACGCGGCGGTGCACCGGTTTCGCGGGTGAAGCGTTCCCATGAACAGGCGCCTGAGGAGGGGAATCTGCTCTTCGGCCTGTCCCAGTTCGATACGAACGAAGCAGGCGTTGCAGGCGGCGCGATCGGCACGATCGACGTCGCCGTCATTTGATGCCAACGCCTGGGCCGCTTCAAAATGCCGGAGTGCCGCCTGCAGGTCGCCCGAGGCAAAGGCCTCCTGGGCTTCTCCAAGCAGACGGTCGTAGCGCTCGACCATCATCCGGTCCCGCTTTCGTCTCGGCGGTTTTCGATTGCCCTGCGGTCGATCGCTTCCCGTCGAACCTTGAATTCCAGGAATTCCATGGCTTCTTGCCGTCCCTCGGGGCTGAGGCGGCGAAGCATCTGAAGGATCTGCATGTCTTCCCGTGCCAGCGGCCGGGAGGTTGCTGCGGGTTGTGCGGTGGCGGCATCGCCAAAGAAGTCTGCCATCTTGATGTCGAAGACGGCGAGAATCTTGAAGAGGTTGTCCAGTGAAACCCGGTACTCGCCCTTCTCCATGCGGGAGAGGTCGGACTGCTGAATGCCAATCTGGCGTGCCAAGTCTGCCTGAGTCAGCTTTCGCTCACGCCGCAGACGGCGTAAACGAACGCCGATATCCGCGACCTGAGGTGCTGCTTGTCCCATCGCTCGACCCATTTGCCGACACACTCCTCGTCATGTAGTATCTCGCCGTCATCAACGAGACGGGGTTTCCCCTTCCCCTAGGATAAGTCGAAGTGTCAAGAGTGTCAAATATATTCCCTTGGAAATGAAATTAGCGGAAATCCAAGAGATCAAGGGTGATAAGGCGAAGTTGGCACGCTCGTTGCTTCTGTCTGGGAGGTTCGAGTTGAGTGGATTTGCCGGCTCGCAGCTGAAATTTGAAGTGTGATCGTGTGAATCGAGCCTGGAGGGCGTTATGAAAATGTGGATGATCAAGCAGTCGATTGTCGTGGGTCTCGTGATGGGGGTGGTCGGCGTGGTCGGCGCCCAGCAGGGACCGGATTTGCCCCCGGATCTGGAGGCCAAACTCAAGGCTGCCCGAGAGGCGGGCTCAGTCGATGAGAAGGCAGATACCAAACAGCCAAAG
>JAOZPW010000028.1:14789-20848 GCA_029932545.1 Thermoanaerobaculales bacterium
AAGAGCTTTCAGGATCTGGTGGAGATCTGGATGACCCCGAGGCCATATCCCAAGGCGTCGATCGAGCGCATCGACGATCGACATGCCCGTCCGCACTCTGCGGTCCCTTGGAAGATGGAGATCGTCAAAGAAGAGGGCGACACCGTCTGGTTGAGGGGAATTCCCGCCGAAGATCCGGAATCGGCCCTCCATAAGGCCTGGCTGGACCAGCAGAAAGGGGAAGCAACCCTTTTGGCAAAGAGGGAATTTGACGAGAAAATCGGCCCAGGGGAATTCCTGAATTTCGAAGAGGATCTGGTGCCCCCATCGACCATCAATGCCGTCAGCTTCAAGCGTGGCGGAGAGAGCTTGCCGGATGTAGGGAAATGGCAGATGGGTTTGGATTTCGCCGATTTCAATAAAGACGGTCACCTTGACCTTGTGGTGCCGCCGGAGCGGTTGGCGATGGATCCCCATCCTATGATTTTTTTGGGGGACGGCAAGGGCGATTTCCGTTATTGGGATCAAGCCAAGTGGAGCCGAGAGGCGCCGTATGACTATGGAGACATCAAGGCCGCAGATTTCGACGGCGACGGACATGTTGATCTGGTGATGGCGACGCATTTCAAGGGGCAGTACGTTTTTTATGGTTCCGAGAATTACGAATTCCGAAGGATTCAGAAACTGCCGTCGCCTGATCCCCGTGTGACCTCTCGCGCCGTGACGGTTGCGGATTTCGACGGCGACGGCAGGCTTGACGTTGCCTTCGAGGCCGAACTGGACCTCGACCTGTCACAGAACAAGAGGCTGAAGGGAACCACCACTGTGTGGGTCGTTCGGAACACTGAGAGCGGTTGGAAGCTTGATCGAACTGCCGGTCTTCCCATGTATGTAATTGGAGACGGCATCACCGCTGCGGACGTCGACGGTGACGGGCGGCCCGATCTGACGGTGGCGGCAAATGCGACCGGATGGAGGGCGCTGGTTTTTCTCAATCGTCTACCGGAGCCATGGGTTACATGGGATGAAAGCCGAGTCTACGGAAATGGTTTTCACTTTGGCATCAGTCCGGTGGAAGCGACCGACGATCGGCCGGGGGCGGTCTATGCCGCATTTCAGCAGTATTTTCGAACCCAGGAAGCCAATGAGACGCGAACCGGGCTCGTGCGCTATGTGCCGGTTGACGGGGATTGGTCCCAGGTCGAGCCTGAGCTGGTTTTTTTCGACGACAACCGAAACGACTATTACTACCGGGTCGCGTTTGGCGATCTGACCGGCAATGGACTTGAGGATCTTGTGGCAAGCCGGAAGAAGGGCGGCCTTGAAGTCTGGGTCCAGACCTCGGAAGGACAGTTCTTTCAGAATACGCCCGACGCGATCAGCGTGCCCGGGAGGGCCTACGGCATTCGCGTGATCGACCTCAACGGTGACGGACGGGATGACATCGTGGCGGTAACGGCCGAAGTCAAGGATGTAAAGGGCGGCGGCATCGTCGTTTTCCTGAGTGGGCCCGTTTCTTGACGTGAGAGCCGTTTGGTGCGCATAATGCCCGGTGTGTGTGATGGCATTCTTTCGAAAGAGCTTGACAGTAGAGCTTATGGGATGTAGTATTTATGCTGTGATGACATGAAATTGAGTTAAGTTCTTTGTTTTAAATATTTTTCGGGAGGTGATGCGGAACATAAGGCACGAAATTGCCTGATGCGTCTTGCCGGCTCCACCGGCACTCGTCCGTAGATGTTAATTTTGGAAGGAGTTAAGTAAATGAAAAAGTTTTTGACCTTGGCACTGGTTGGTGCAATGCTCTTGGGCGTCAGCAGCGTCGTGTACGCGAATTTCTGCGCCTTTGACCAGGTTCCGGCCGCCACCCTTTTGTTTCCGTTTGTTCATTTTGACTATAATATGGGAGCCGCAGGTTCCGTGACCAACTTTGCGATCACCAACGTCTCTTCCGAGGCGCAGATCGTCCACGTTACCCTCTGGACCGATTACACGGTCGCAATTCTTGACTTCAACATTCTGCTCACCGGTTACGATGTGCAGACGATGAATATCCGTGACATCCTGATGAACGGAAACCTCCCGATCACGGGCGGAAGCCACAGCAATGTTGGTGGAACCCCGAACTCCGATGGTCCCGTATCCGGCACCAACTCGCTGAACGGCGCGTGGATCGACGATCCAGGCATCGCCTTGGCCGCACCCGAATCCACCTCCGGTCTGACCTGCACCGTCGGCAACCCGGCGGACTATACCGGTGGCATTCCGGCCTCGACCCTTCTTCTCTTCCAGACCTGGTTGCAGAAGTCCCAGACCGTCAATCGTTACTATGACGACTCTTGTGCCGGCGGCACCGATTCCGCCGTGACCGGAACCTGGTGGTTGACTCGTGACTACACCACCGCGACCTGGATGTACATCACCGCCGACGTTGTCACCGAGTGCAACAAGCTCTTCCCCGACAACATCAACTACTTCAGCGTGCTGTCCAACGACAACGTGTTGATGGGTGACATGACGTTCCTCGATCCGACCAATAACTTCTCCGAAGCCATGCATGCCGTGCACATTGAGGCCGACATGGATATCGCTTCTGTTGTTACCCCGACTGCTCTCGGCGCCTGGCCCGGAACTCCGATCTCGTTCTACCACCGCTATGCGGCCGGTAACCACGTGACCGCTCCGGCGCCTGACTTCCGTGAGCCCCTGCCGACCGCATGGGCCTTCCGTTATTTCAACGAGCCTCTCCTTGAGTCCTACACCAAGGTCCGTGCGTGGAAGGGTTCGACCCTCAACGCTCACATTCCGGACCTGTTTGCTTCGCCCTGGTCGGAGAACGTGTCTTCGCTGATCGCCAACAACTGCTTGGCCTACACCTACTACGCGTGGGACGAAGAAGAGAACGTGACCTCGACAACCGACAACCCCTGGTCGCAGCCTGGTGGTGAGCGCATCGTGCCCAACCTCCTGCCGCTTGAGACCCAGGAAGTGCCTGTTGGCGACTTCACCCTGCCGGATGCCTTCGGTTGGATGCTCTTCGTATGGCCCGCATCGAACTTCCCGCCGACTGCCGGCGTTCCCACCCCGGACTACTACCAGACCTGGATGGGCGTGAAGTACCATGCCTTCGGCCAGTACTCCGCAGCCATGTCGGCCGCCGTAATGGCCAACTACAACTGCTTCAGCGACCAGGTTCTGCCGAACCTCGGCATCAATTACGACTACGTCGGTATTGATGGCTACAATGTCCCGGTAGTGCCCGTCAACTGATTTTATTAACCGATCGATTAAGAGGCGGCCTTCGGGCCGCCTCTTTTTTAATGCGCCGCCATCTGTCAGGCGAGGCCGGACTGAAAAAGGCTTAGCTGATCGCCAACAGCCGACAACTGATACCGTGACCAGGGTCACATTGAATGTCGTTTGCCATAACTCCCTGATTCTGAACTGTCTAGCACTGTCTCGGAGCATTGACATGGTGTGTCATTTTGAATATAGTACGGTTTGGAGGTGAGCATGAAATCAGCTTCACCCTTTTCTTCCGCCGTTCGCGGCTTTTCAATTGCCCTGCTTACATTATTGGTCCTCAGTGCCGCCGTTCCGGTTGGCGCTTACTGCATGGAATACGTCGGATCGTCCCTCTTTGACACGACGGCGGACGGCTGTGACGCCGAGCCCTCAATCGATCGCACGTTCTATCCAGGCATCTTTCACTGGAACGGCAGCCAGTACCTGATGCATTCGACCGGCAACGATCTGGCGATCTGGAGAGTTGACAACGCCGCCAATCCGACCCCGGTCGCCAGTTCGCATTGGGGCGCCAGTGTCGGCAACGAGGGTGATTCCGATCACGACCTCTTGGACTGGTCTGCTTGTGACGATTGTCGTTATGGTCTGGCAACCTTCAACCTGGCCGCGGTCTCTTGGGATTTCGGTACGGGTACAAACCCGGCATTCCCCAGCCGTATCATCAATAGAGACTATTTGCGTCTGGGCGCCACGATGACTTTTTCCCACCAGGGCAGCCAGTACCTTGTGGCCCGGAATATTCAAGGTGCCTGCGGAAGTGGTGCGGGCCTGTTTCTGTTCAACGGCCTGGATCTGGATTCAATCCCCCTGCTGCAGTGCCTTGAGGGTGCGACCGGAGGCGAAGTTTTCTCAAAGAATGGCTTGTACCTTCAAGATTCCTCGTACAACGGAGGGACGGCCTATCTGTGGTTGGAGGTCGGCAGCTCCACTCAGATTTTTCAGGTGTCCGGGTCCGGAACCAGTTTGCGCCTGACGCATGTCAATTCCCCGCCTGCCATGACCGTCAGTGCCGGTGGCGGTTTTGACGTTGACCTCGACCAAGGAGTGGCGGTTTCCGTCTCGATTCCCTACTCGGGAAGTGGTGGGCAGTTGAAGACCTGGAGTGTGACCGATCTGGCCAACCCCCAACATGTTGGAACTCTGGCGGTTGAGGCCAATACCCTCAGTTTGGCCTACCCGGTGGTGTGGATGGCTAGAGCACCTGACCAGGCGGAAAACCACAGCAGTCATACAGCCGACATCACCAACTTGTCGGCACCCCAGTTCTTGGACGACAACTTCTGGTCCGGTACAAATTCATGGAACCAACTCCCCTGCCTTGGGGCCGAGGCGGGCGGCGTTTTCACCGATGACGGGTCCAATCTCTTCGTCAGCCGGTGGGAAAAACTTCAGCAGTTTGATTTCAGTGGTTGTGGTGGTCCGCAGCTGCCGATAGCGCGAGCTACTCTGGGCCGTTGGAACGGTTTCAGCTGCGGCGCTTTGCTCGGGGCCCTCTACCCCGGAGACGAGATCTGCGTCGAGAGTGATTCCGCGGGGGACATCCTCTCCACCGAAATATGGATTACGGATGCCTCAGGGGCCACGGTCGCCGGTCCGTCGACCGGAGGCGCCACAGTGGCGCCGCTTCCCTATACGATTCCCCAGGGCGGAACCGCGGGTGAGCCCAGTAGCGCCTACACCGGAAGGGTTCGGGTCACAAACGACGTGGGAACAGATGAGGATTTTGCGGCTGCCGGCGTCAATCTGACGCCTCAGGCAACGATCTCATTTTCGCCGACCGCTCCTCTTACTGGAGATGCTCTCCTTCTGACAGGAGAGGCGGAGGGCAATCCCGCCCTGCCGGCTGGGAGTAATGCAACGGACCCTTTTGAGTGGACGGTCACCGACCCTTCGGGCGGATTCCAAACGCTGTGGGGTGCGAACCCCTCGGCGGTGACCCTCACAGCGGCAGGTCTCTATCAGTTTGATTTGAAGGTCTATTACCAGCACGGCGCCACGGCGCCCTACACCGCAACCAAGCACCTTGAGCTTGACATTTCCTCAGTGGCGGCCGCCTTTGCGGTAACACCGGCCAATCCCGTCAATACGGCCAACATCATTCTCGACGGTTCCGACTCGAGGTGGTCCGCCGGTGCGACCCTGGTCTGGAAATGGGAATACCGCGAGGGACTGGGCGCGTGGCAGGATTTGACGACGACGTGTGGGGCCTCGCAGACCTGTTCGATCCCAGGCTCGGATACCAGCCAATTTTTCACTCCGGGAACCTATAGTTTCAAGCTGACCCTGAGCAACGACCCGGACGTTTCGATCGCCGAGGTCAGCAACGTCACCGTCGCGGACGGCTCGGTCAATATCGATTTCACGTGGAGTCCGACCTCTCCGGACATTGGACAGGTCACCGGATTCTCCATCACGGGTATCTCAGAGGTGGATTCCGTACGTTGGACCTTCGGTGGTACAAACTGCGATGGAACTTCTCAGACCCTCACTTGTGACCCCGATATCGATTATGTCAACTGCCTCAGCTCGGCCTACAGGTACGCAACCTCAGGCAGCAAGAACGTCGGCCTGGTCGTTACGGCTAATGGCCAGACCTATCCGATGGTCTCTCATATCGTGACCGTGGCGAACGCCGGATCCTGTGGGACCGGTGGCGGCGGTGGCGGTGGCGGTGGTGGTGGTGGCGGCACATCGTGTACCTACACGCTGTCACCGACGACCCGGACGGTTCCTGTCGGGGGAGGGAACAACTACTCCGTCACGATGTCCACTCA
>JAOZPW010000236.1:0-2823 GCA_029932545.1 Thermoanaerobaculales bacterium
TTGCCGCTGATCTGATCCTTGACACCAACGAAGACCGTCTGCTGACCACCTTCGACCTCAACCGTCACCTTGTAACTGAAGAATCCGCTGGTTGCCGCCTTGTGAAACTGGTCGGTCGGCACGGTGATCGGCTGAACGTGAGAAGAAATCGGGCTCTGGTTTCCCGTCTGGTCTGTACCAAAGAACGTGATCAACACCTTACCCCAGAAGACATCCCCGCGAGGCACCATATCCAGGCGCCCTATCGGAATTTTGACCACAAAGGGGATTTGCGCCCTCTTCGACCCTACCGCTCCCAGCCGAAACCGCGAGTCTGCATCGCCGATTTCAACCAAAACACCCAGGGGATTGGCATCGTTTCCGAAGAGCATTGCCGAACGCATACCTTCGGCCTCACGGGCCGATACGGTGCGGTCAACGTAGCGCTTGCGGAAGACGAGTTGGTAGTTTGGGTGTCCGGGAAGGTCGACCTCAATATCATAGATCCCGCCATCACCACCGTGAGGGGCGGCGTAGGCGAGGGAATACCAGTGTCCCAGTTGATCGGCAACACCATCCAGTGCCGCCTGCATGTCACCGAGGAAGAACGCCTTCCCACCGGTCAGATCGGCCGAGGAAATCAGCATGTTCTTTCGGGTCCTGGCAAGCCAAACTCCCAGGTTCTCAGTCGCTCTCATCCCACCATCGGAATCGCCCACGGCGCCTTCTGGCCCCTCACGACCCGGTGCGGAAATGCCACCCGTAGTTCCCTGCTCACCGAATTGTTGCACTACGTCCCCCGCAATCCCATGTGAAGCATCAAGCGATCCACCAACGTCGATACCCGAAGAATCTGCGATAAACAGGGTAAATCCGAGATCGGCTGCCTCGAGAGCCACCGTATTCCAAAGATCCTGGGCTGGGTACACGACATCACCGTAGAACAAGTCCACACCTGCGACCGACGGAGACCAGTTGGTCTTAGGCTGTCCCGGCGTAAAGGCGACTACGGCCCTACGGCCTTCGGCCCGGGCAAAACGGGCCATCGTCGCGGACAGCGCATCCCTGACACGCACAACCCGCCGCTCCAGTTCTAACATATACTCGCGATTGCGGTTCCGCCTCTCGTAGAAGTTGCTGTCCCGTTCGCCCGTGGGCGCCTGACCGGACAAGGCGTCAGTGAAAGCCACCGTCTGGTCAACACCCCGAGTCCGGATACCCGCGACTTCGTCCAACGCCCGCCCAATCCGTCGCCGATCCCGACTCCGGTCCAAATGCGTCCTCAAGGTGCCGTCGAAGGAAACGATCGAGACTTCCTCATCGGGACCGACGCCTTGGCTGTAGGCCTGACGCACCGCATTGACGGCACGGTCACGATCGCGTTTCATCATCAAGTAGAGATCGAAGAAATAGACCAACTGACGGGTATGGGTCGCCCTGTCCGCAGCCGGCGCCATCGAGTCAATTTTTGGCGTGGAACCCGGTTCTCCGACTTCATAGAAATTGGTGATATCCAATGCCTCACCGCCTTCAAAGACCCGGAAATCAGAGACCTTCAGCCCGGCAACCGCCTGACCGGTTTCCTTGTCAATCACGCTCACCGGTATCTCGATTATGTTGACGGCAGCTTCACCGTGAAACTTCTTCGCCTCATCGGCCGATACCGGCACGACCAACGAAACCGCCAGTAATCCCACCACACCCATGATCCAAATCGATCTCATCATCGTTAACTCCTCGCCTGTCTTACGTACCGAGTACCAGATCGTTGCAGTAGGAAATTCGGGGAACGAATTACGGGGTGAGGCTCAGCCACGGTTTATGAACCATAGATTCCAGGAGCCTTCACGGGCGGACACGGGGGTCCACCCTACAATTAAATTCCCCTGGGTCCCATCCTACTCGGAACCATTCAACACCCTTTCGCGAATCGAACGGAGGAACTCCGCCTCTTCACGGCTGAGGCCCTCCGGGCCCTCGATGCTCAGCTTGTGGCGCACTCGGTCAAACTGCTGAGCCTCTTCCGGACTCAGCTGCAGCCCTCCCTCCGGACCCCCATCCTGCTGTTTGGAGAGGCCGAACCTCCCCCGCAGGGCGAACCACCAGAAGACAAAACCGCACAGGGCGCCTCCGAGATGGGCGCCATGTCCGATCGGGAGACCCCCGCCCTGCCCCTGAGCCACCAGGCCCCACAGATCCAATCCGATGAAGAACAGGGCGCCGGCCAGGGCCGGAACCGGAACGATACCGAAGACCAACAAGCGGGCCTTGGGGAAGAGCAACGCATAGACCAGCAGCAGGGCGGACACCGCACCCGAGGCGCCGAGAGCGGGCACCTCGGGCCTTCCCATGCCCCAAGACACCACGCAGTGGGCAACAGACGCCACGATGCCCGATGTCAGATAGAAGGCCAGAAAGACACGCCATCCCAGCAGCCGTTCCAAGACCGAACCGAAACTCCAGAGAACCACCATGTTGATAGCGATATGCCACAGCTCGGAGTGGGAGAAGGCTGCCGTCAGCAGAGTCCAGACCACTCCATGCTCCAGATGAACCCAGCTGACCAGGAAGTTGGTGACCATGAAGCCTTCCAGCTCCGGGGACCACCGAGCCGCCTGCCACACCAAAAAGACCAGAACGTTGATCGCAACCACTGCAGGCACCACCCGCAACGGTCTATGCATCCAGTCGGGCATGGGCGCCGGAAGGCGGGAACGGAGGCGGTTCATGCGAACGGATGAGTCGGTGGTGGTCGTCGTGTACTGTTCCATGGTTTGGAACAGTACTGGGAATTGGTCGTCCCTGCAAGATCTGAGTTCATTGAGGGAGGGATGAGGAACCAAA
>JAOZPW010000236.1:2923-6111 GCA_029932545.1 Thermoanaerobaculales bacterium
GAACCAAAGAAAGTCGGCAAGGGTAACGGGAACGGGCTCGGACTCGGGCTCGGGTTCGGGAAAACCCCACGAAATGCAATCTCCAAGGCGCTATACTATGCCCATGCCCACATCAGTGACCGTCAAGGTGTATTTCGAGGCCGCCCACCGGCTCCACAATCCGGCACAATCCGACAGCTGGAACCGGGAAACCTACGGCAAGTGCAACAATCCCCACGGCCACGGCCACAACTACACACTCGAGGTCACGGTTTTGGGTCCGATCGATCCGACCATCGGCTACTTGATCGACATGAAAATACTCAAGGATATCCTTCGGGAACGCATCATCGATGAAGTCGACCACCGCTTCCTCAACATCGAAGTCCCGTGGCTTGAGGGCGTCATTCCCAGCGCCGAAAATCTCGCGGCAGCTTTCTTCAATCGGGTTGCCGACCGTCTTCCTGACCATCTCGTCCTTATAAAAGTCACCGTGCACGAAACCGACAGAAACAGCGCAACCTATTGGGCTGACGAACTCGCCTGATTCGTCCGGAACAAAAACAGACTCGAATCACGAAGATACAGAGATTAAAAAGGGAGGGGATGAACCCCTCCCAAATCAATCTGAATTGAGCGAAAGGCTAGAGGCCCGACCGGACCTCTACGCCGAAACCTCTCCGGCATCTTGCTCCTTGAGCACGGACTCGAGGCCTTCCCACAGTTGTTTGTCCGCGACCATCAGGGTTGACAGATAGACCAGTCCTTCGTGGTCGTGCGCCTTGAGGAGATCCCTGCCGGCCTTTTCAACCTTGTCTTTCGCAGGCGGTTCAGCGTCTTCCGGAAGGTTGAGAACGCCGTCGTCGTGAGGTACGCCCACTGCGTCAAGAAACTCAACCATCAACGGACGGCGCTCACTCATGTGGAGGTAGAAGAGGAACTGAAAGAGCAAGGTGTCCGGCATCTCCGGCGCCATGCGCACCAGGCGGGCAGCCAACTTCTCGGCCGGAAGTTTCCGCAGAGCATGCGGCCGGAACTTGAGTTCTTTTGCCAGAGTGGTCTCCAGGACAGTTCGTGCCTCATGGTCGGCATCCCGCCACAGGGTCTTTGCCGCCAGTCGGCGTTCGTCCTCAGTCATTAGATCCCATACCGCGTAGGGGCCGTCCTGATCCAGCGCTTCAAACAAGGTCTGTTTCTCGCTCATGGTGTCTCCATTCTATGTCCTGTTCCAGCATACAGCCTCATGTCGAAACCGGAACCAAAATAATCCCGACCGGCCTCGGCGGGACGTCATCAGCTGTCAGCTATCAACTTTCAGTCGGACAGCGTTTTCGATCAGGTCTGATCGGATCCAGAGGTCCAGTCCCTCGCGAAGCGATCGGTGCCAATGGCATGGCAGGCGCGGGCTGACAGCTGATAGCCGATAGCTGATAGCCACTCATCCTCAAACAACTTCGAAATTTCGGAGTTGTTCGTGGATGAGTGATCAAAACAGATACTTGGCGTCCTCGATAACCGGGATCCTGCGCCCGTCGGGATGCACCAGTACGGCGTGTTCCACCTGGATCGCATTGCCGTCTGCATATACGATGTCTTGGTGAACAACGGTTTGTGGGCTCTCAAAGTCCTCAACTCCGACAACCCCACCCAGATGGTCCGACCGGCCGAAGGCCCAATGGAAACCGGCTTTTTCGTCTTCGAGCACACATCCGGTGACCTCGGCCTTGTCGTTGAC
This sequence comes from Thermoanaerobaculales bacterium, assembly GCA_029932545.1. Lineage (GTDB taxonomy): Bacteria > Acidobacteriota > Thermoanaerobaculia > Thermoanaerobaculales > Sulfomarinibacteraceae > DAOWGJ01. The sequence goes on from JAOZPW010000236.1 coordinate 4,638, forward strand.
TCCAAAGGCAACCTCGGCAATGTTGGCCCGAGCGGGATCCTCATCGAAGAACGCGCCGTAACGCTCAGCCACAGCTCCATCACCCTCGACCATCACCACCTGGTTGGCGGCAACATGGAAAAGAACCATCTCGTCATCTTCCATGACAGGAATCGTCCCTGCGGTCCATGACGGAACCGCCTCCAACTCTCCCTCGTAGGGCACGACGAAGGTCTCCCCGGAGGGAAGGTTGATGATCCGGTCACCTTCCTTGCCTCGCGGCAGGAAACCGTCGTCCTTTTCAGGAGTTCGGTGGCGCAGATCGAAGAGACACCGGTGACCGGTCGAAAAGATCACATCGCACATGACCGCACCCTGCATAACCTCCTCGATCGCCGCACATCGCGCGGCAACTCGAGAATAGTCGGCGGCCAAAGCCGTGCCTTCCATCCTCTTCTCGACACCGGGCATCGAAGCCGCCCGAAAATCCTCGTTGGCATCCGCCAAGTGGGACAAAGGCGCCGTAGCGGAGAACTGGGTCATGGCAAGTACCAGAGTCGAAGCCGATAAGGCATCAATCAAATCGACCGTCTCTCCTCCCGTTTGACCGGTTGCCGGCAGATCAGCGTTGTTCCCCCCAGTCGCCGGAAATTCCAGCAACGGATTGACCGAGAACCCTCGATCCACGCCCAACTCTTCAAGTACCACTCGCCACTCGGCAGCCATCACCCGGCGTGCCTGCCAGCCTTCGTCATCAGCGACGCCCTCGCGCGGCAGATCAACCATTACCGTCACTTTTTCGCCCTCTTGGGGATCAAAGACATCAACAAGGAGCTTCTTAAGATCAAACATCACTACCTCCGGAAAGGACATTGTAATGGAGCTGTCGGCGATCAGCTATCTGCTGAGGCGCAAATCCCGAGGGAATGCCTTATTTCTGCCCCAAAAAATCTCGGACCGCCAAAACACTGCCGTATCTGCGCCTCACCGAAGCATGATCTTGGTATCAACGAAAGGAGGCCTACCATGGCCAAAGACGACAGATTCACCGTTATCGTCGTAGCTCTCGTAACCCTGATAACCGCCGGCGCCTTCCTCTGGTCCCACTGGGGATCGCCGGCAATCAGGACCGACCCTGTCGTCATCGCTCACTCTTCACCGTCAGGGGACCCAATCGGAGACCTGATCGAACCGTGACCCGGCGGAGCCGGGAGCTCTCAGCTGTCAGCTGTCAGTCAGCAGACCAGCACACATCAATAGACGCCCTGTGACTCAGGTCCAAAACCCGCGCTCCTCCCGCTGGAGCGCGGGTCATTTTTCAGGCGGTCACTCAGGACTGCCGTGACCTCCTGCCGACAACCTGATATTCGCTCCCCCTTTCACCCCTTCGACTTTTTGGTTCTTTGACCGAAAACTGAAAGCTGACAGCTGACAGCCGGCAACTCTCCCGCTACACTGCCTCCCATGAATATGTCTACCAATACCCCACTCAAAG
>JAOZPW010000237.1 GCA_029932545.1 Thermoanaerobaculales bacterium
CATGATCGAGGCCCGGGATCTCGAGCGTCAAATTGCCAACGCCGTAGACCGGTTAGCCGGGTCGTTGAGTAGAGCCATCAATGAGGGTCGTCGCCGCAGTGTGTCTGTTGACCTCTTCAGTGACGCCTTGGCGTCGGATATCGAGCTCTACCGTGCAGGAGAGGGAAGCTCGATCGACGTCATTTTGTCGCAGGAGCAGCAGGTTCTGGAGGAGATTACACTGGTGGCCATTCGCCACACGATTGCCCGCCTGGTGACGCAACTGAATTTCGAAATTGGGCATCTGGTCAAGTGCCGGATCGATGACGGCAGCGTGACGGTTGAGGCGTTTCTTCCTCTGGTTGATGGTTTGCCGACTAGCGAGGCGTCATGATTTCAGTGCAGAGGAGTTGAGGGATGGATCCAAGCAGACTCTTTCGCAAGGCGGCGCTGGAAAAACTTGCGTCGCCCGAGCGACTGGACGAGATGATGCAAATAACCTCGCCGATCGGCTGGCTGGCGATGATCGCGGTAGGTTGCGGACTGGTCGCTCTGGTGATTTGGAGTGTCGTCGGGACCATCTCGATCAAGGTCACAGGCAAGGGCATGTTGATACGGGGTGGCGTCGTATTCGATATTGCCAGCACGACCGAAGGCACTCTGGCGGAGGTTCTCGTCAAACCTGGTGACCATATTGTCAAGGACGAAGTGATCGCACGACTTGACCGACCGTCGCTTCGATTGAAGATCCAGAACGTAAGGGAGGATGTCAGTCGTCTCAGTGGTCAGGGAAGGCGGCAAAGCTCGGCCCAGCGAAGTCTATTGGTTCGATATCAAACCCAGGCAGGCGAACTCAGGGAGAAAATCACAAAGCAGGCGGAGATGGTCGAACGTGGACTCTTGACCAACTCGACTCTGATGAGAACCAGGGCAGAACTGACGGCCAACGAGCAGGCCCAGGCGCAGTTGAGGGCTCAACAGGCGGGTACCGGGAACAAGGTTGAGGACGTTCGTCAGCAGCTGAGCGAACTGGAGAACGAACTGGAGGCGACTTCCAAGATCGTCAGCCCGTTCTCTGGCCGAATTGTTGAGGTTTCGATGGAGACCGGCGATCTGGTCGGGGCCGGAAGCCGATTGGTGACGCTGGAATCTGAGGATGCCCCGATCACGGCAATGGTCTACATCCCCGCCGCGGAAGGAAAGAAGGTCCGTCCGGGAATGGAGGTCTATGTCTCGCCGACGACTATCAGAGCCGAGGAATACGGCTTCATGGTGGGCATCGTCGAAACGGCCTCGGATTATCCTGTCACGCCTGAAGGACTGCGCAGGGTGCTGAGAAATCAGAGATTGATTGAGGAACTGACTGGTGAAAGTGCTCCGATCGAGGTCCGGGTGACGTTGATCGAAGATCCTGAGACACCCAGTGGGTTCAAGTGGTCTTCGTCTGAAGGGCCGCCCATGAAGGTCTTCAGCGGCACCATTTGCTCCGCAAACGTAACGGTTGAAACCAAGAAGCCGATCTCGTATGTGCTCCCGCTGGTTCGCAAGACAGTTGGCGTCAGTTAGGCGATTGCATTAATGACCGATCCGACCGATTCCCCTGAAGTCAAAACCTACCCCAAGGTCAAGAATCGCCGTTGCAGGGTGCCGACGATTCTGCAGATGGAGGCCGTCGAGTGCGGTGCAGCAGCGCTGGCAATGATCCTGGACTACCACGGGCTCTCGGTGCCGCTGGAGGAATTGCGGGTCGAGTGCGGAGTCAGCAGAGACGGCAGCAAGGCGAGCAATGTCCTCAAGGCCGCCAGGAAATATGGGCTGGTTGCAAAAGGCTACAAGTACGAGTTGGATCGATTGTGGGACATCGACTTGCCTGTGATTCTCTTCTGGAATTTTAACCACTTCCTGGTCCTCGAGGGATTCCGCAAGGGCAAGGTCTTCGTTGCCGACCCGGCGACCGGTCCTCGGGAAATTAGTTTTGAAGAACTGGACGCTTCATTTTCAGGTGTTGTCCTGACATTCGAGCCGGGGCCGGATTTCAAAAAGGGTGGTGAACGGCACAGCATGGCTGCCGCACTGGGACGCCGTCTTCAGGGTTCGGAATCGGCACTGCTCTTCGTTATTCTGTGTGGGCTTTTCCTGGTCATACCAGGATTGATTGTACCGACCTTTTCGAGGATATTTATCGACGAGTATCTGGTTGGGGGTCGGGAGAGTTTCATCCGTCCTCTGTTGGTGGGGATGGGGTTGACGGCGATTGTTCGAATGCTCTTGACCTGGCTTCAGGAGTATTACCTCCTTCGGATGGAGACAAAGCTGGCCATTACGACCTCCAGCAAGTTCTTCAACCACATTCTTCGCTTGCCGGTTTCGTACTTTTCACAACGATACGCCGGCGAGATCGGTTCCAGGGTACAAATCAACAACAAGGTTGCGCGGGTGGTGTCCGGAAAGCTGGCGACGACCGTTCTGGACTGCGTGTTGGTGGTGTTCTACGCCGTGCTGATGTTCATGTACGACTTCACTCTGACCCTGATCTGTATCGTGATTGCGCTGGGGAATATTGTGGCGGTCAAATTGGTCTCACGGCGAAGGGTCGATGCCAGTCGGAGGCTCTTGCAGGAGTCAGGAAAACTGGTCGGCACCGCCATGAACGGGCTGAGAATCATCGATACGCTCAAGGCCTCGGGCTCGGAGAGCGAGTTCTTCTCAAGGTGGTCGGGCTACCAGGCCAAGTCGCTCAAGGCGGAGCAGGAATTGGGGCAGTGGACCGAGTATGTCAACGCTGTGCCCCCTTTGGTCAGTAGTTTGACGACAGCCGTCATCTTGCTCATGGGCAGTTTAAAGGTCATGGACGGCCAGTTGACAGTTGGAATGTTGGTCGCATACCAGAGTCTGATGGCCAGCTTCACAAGGCCCCTCAATACGTTCGTTACTTTTGGGGCTACACTCCAGGAGCTCGAGGCCGACATGAACCGGCTTGACGATGTGCTCCAGTATCCGATCGACGTCGACTACGAGAGGGAAGAAAAGATGGCTTCAGAGGGGTCTGAAGTCGTTCGATCGTCCGACCAGATCAAGTTGTCGGGCGCCGTCGAGATGAAGGACCTCTCCTTCGGCTTCAGCCCATTGGGGAAACCGCTGATCGAGAACTTCAACTTGAAGATCGAGCCGGGCCAACGAGTGGCTTTGGTCGGAAGGAGTGGCAGCGGCAAGTCGACGATCGCTCGATTGATCGCCGGTCTGTTTCAACCGTGGTCGGGTGAGATTCTCTTCGACGATACCCCTCGGACGGAATTGCGACCGAGCCTGATCCGAGATTCACTGGCAGTGGTCGATCAGGAGATTTTTCTTTTTGCCGGAACGGTCAATGACAATATCACGATGTGGGACTCGACCATTCCGGCCAAGGCGGTGACCGCCGCATGCCGGGATGCTGCCATCGATGAGGACGTTCACGATCGGATCGGCAAGTATCAGTCGGAAGTGACCGAGGGGGGGACAAATTTCAGCGGCGGACAGAGGCAGCGTCTGGAGATTGCCCGTGCTCTGGTGGGGAACCCGACGATCGTGATTCTTGACGAGGCCACAAGTGCTCTGGATCCGATGACCGAACGATGGGTTGATGACAGTCTCAGGCGGCGAGGTTGTACCTGCATCATTGTCGCTCACCGGTTGAGTACCATTCGTGATGCTGACCAGATCATCGTGCTCGACCGGGGTACGATTGTGCAACGTGGCACCCATGAGGAAATGAAGGATGTACCGGGGCAATATGCGCAGCTTATTAGTTAGCTCTCAGCTCTCAGCTCTCAGCTCTCAGCTCTCAGCTCTCAGCTGTCGGAACTGGGATGAGAATAGCCACAATAAGGCACAAAAAGGTGGTCTTTGTGAGTGAGCGTCCCGGCGTTGGCGGCGTCTCTCCGGGGACGGCCGAGATCCGTATCCTCGGCACGGTCGATACTGAAAAGATGGGCAGAATTTTTTCTGTCGGTCCCGAAGGAATCAGTCTCGGCAGGGGCGATGGCGATGTGGTTCTGTCCGATCCCTCGGTGTCGCGTCGGCATGCAGAAATTCGTCCCGTTGAAGGCGGTTTCGAACTCAGGGATCTGGGGAGTTCAAACGGCACCTGGGTCGAGGATCAGCGCATCACTAAGCACCTTCTTGGCGACGGTCAGCAATTTCGGTTGGGCAATGCCCTGTTCCAATTCAAGTTTAAGCCGGCCGAGGCGTCAGTTTCGCCGGCTACAAAAGCCCCGGTGGTTGTGCCGCCGACGGCAACCGCACCGAAATCCGCACCGCCGCTCCCCATTCCGCCGGCCTCCGAGAAACAGGCCGATCCTCAATCGGTGCCTGTCGCCAAACCACGTCCGGAACCGAAACCGCCCTCGGAGTCGAAACCACGATCGAAGGCGAAAGTGCCCGACAGACCCAAGATTGACCCCGCTGTTGAACCCATGCCCACACCTGAAGAGGAGCCGGCGCCTGAACCACTCGCGGACCTGACGGGACTTGATCTGGCGAACGTCATCGAGCAGGAAGGCGTAGAGGTTCAGGCTGGAGGGAACCAACCGTTTTTGATCAATAAGCCTGATACGGTCTGGTACGTGCAAACCGGCAAGATGGAACTCTTCAACGTAAGAGTCGAGGACGGCAAACCCAAGGGGGCACGAAATCATTTTGTAACCCTGTCGGAAGGCAGCCTGATGATGGGTATGGATCCTGACCTCTTCACAGGGGGCGCAGGATTTCTAGCTGTAGGCTCGATCAACACAACCTTGAAGCGGATCTCTCTCTCCAGATTGAAAACACTGGCCGCCGAGCCGGCCATGGCGCCGACTGTGGCCGAATGGATTGATGGATGGGTGTCCGCCGTGTCGGCGGGACTGACCGATGAAATCCCCAATCCTCCGATGGAGGAGGTGTCGTTGATTCCACAAGAATCAATGAACCTGCCTGTCCATCATCAAGCCCGGCCGAACAAAGGTGTCGTTTGGTTGGATGTCACCAGCGGCAAGATCTTGTTCATCGGCATGGAGGAACTGATCCTGGACGAAGGGCGGGAGCAGAGGGGTGGGCGGGGGGACTCCCTCGGCCTGCAGCACCTGATTCGGGTGGCCACAGCCGAGTCAGCCCTCTTTCCGATTTCAATCAGGACATGGGTGGAGGCCCTGATTTCTGGTGATCCGGGGACCGTTGTTCAAGCTCTGCCTGGGGTCGACTGTGTTGACCGGCCCGAGATGTGGAGGGGAGTCGAGATCTTCCATCGGGTCGTTTGCCAGTGTGAGTTCATCAACAAGAGAATGTCCCAGGTCGACGAACTTAATCGCTTGAAGTCCAAAGCAGAGTATGCCGATGCCGCTCGGCGGCAGGGGCTCTCGGATCTAGCTTCCGTGTTGAGTGGGGGCGGAGACCGGTCAGTTTTTTCGTCCAAGGCAGGAGAGGACGAAGTTTTCGAGGCCGCAAAATTGGTGGGACAGAATCTGGATATGGAAGTGCGACGTCATCCCGAAGGGCAGAGGGAGAAGACGTTTGAAGGGCGGGTTGCAGCCATTGCCAAAGCCTCTCGTTTTCGGGTCCGGTCCATCGCCCTTCGTGATGACTGGTGGCGTCAGGATGGGGGCCCGATCCTCGGGAAACTCGGCAACGATGGAAGCCCAGTCGCGCTGCTGCCGACCGGTCCCACTTCCTACGAGTGCGTCAATCCTGGAACCGGGGGTCGGCACAAAGTCACGGAGGATTTTGCGGAGAGCATTGATCCCTTTGGTGTGACCTTTTACCGTCCGTTCGATGACGGGCCGTTGTCGGCGGTAGACCTGATGAAATTCGGGGTTCTGGGCCTCCAGCATGACGTCCGATGGCTGATGTTCATGGGCATCGCTTTGGGGATATTGGGCACGCTGGCTCCGATATTCACAGGGAAGCTCTTTGATACGGCGATCCCGCAGGCGGATCGCAGCCTGCTGCTGCAATTCACTACCGGACTTTTCGTGGCAGCCCTGATTGGGGCCGCCTTCAAGATCACACAAAGCGTTGCAGTCTTGAGGATTCAGGGGCGGATGGACTACTCGGTCCAGTCCGCGCTCTGGGATCGCCTGCTCGACCTTCCGTCGACCA
>JAOZPW010000238.1 GCA_029932545.1 Thermoanaerobaculales bacterium
ACCTGGGCGTCATCAGTCGGGTAATCGCGAATGCCGTCATACTGGTTGTTGAATTCCGTGTACATCGGATCGGACTGCCAGTCTGCACGATCGACAAAGGTCTGGGTAAAGGGAATATGGCCCAACACGTTGTACTGTGGATGATTGTGGGGATCGATCAAACCGGGGAAGATCAAGCCATTGACCTCAACCACCTGAACTCCCGATGGCGCAGTCCCAGAAATACTGACAATCTTCCCATTCTGGATTTCGATGTAATGGTCCCCGAGCACGTCCAGACTGCCGTTCATGGTTACGATGTCTCCGAACAGAACGAAGTGCGGGAGAGGGACATCGGCTACACCGGAGTTGTGTCGCCGGATCGAGTGAGTTCAGTCATATTGTAATACTCATCGACAACACCGGTAACGGTCACTCCGTCGCCGGCCTCGACATCACAGCCCACAGCATTGGTATAGACGTAGATCGAGTTCCAAGGCCCGGCGGCATCCGTGACAAAAAAACCGTTGTAGTTCGCGGCTGTAACCACGCCCTCAATGGTCACCGTCTGGCCCAAAAGTGGTGAATCGGCCGGCATATCTTCGGTGTACTGGATGTCGTAAATTGGCGTAACATCTCCAAAGGCAACACCACTCGCAAAAACAATACAAAAAAGAACAGAAAAACAACGCATGTCTCCTCCAATGGTGTTTCGAAACTCTCAGTACCAACATAAGGTCTTCTCAAGCGGTGTCAAGTAAATTGCAACATCATGCAGGCTTCTACGGTATGAGTATTGAAAGTCCACTTGGCGGCGCAGCGTCCACCGCTCTTCGCCGGGAAGGAAAATTCTTGAAGTACCATCACATCGGCATCCCGACGACCAAGAATCGGCCCGGCGAGTTTCTCTCTTTCGATTCAGAAGACCGCCCCCTCAACACGACGGTGGATGGAAACGGCATTTCCTTATGAGGCTCAACATCGCATTGGCGGCGTGCGCCCTTTGTGTGTACGGGTGCGCACAACAGTCAACGAAAGCCGAGGAAAGAACGCCCGAAACCCAGGCGTTCATCGAATGGGCTTCAGAACATGCGGTCGCCCTTAAGAGCCTCGGAACCTCAGCGACGGCAGCAGACCTCGAACCCCTCAGGGAAACCCTTGGCTCGGCTCGCCTTGTCGGCCTCGGTGAGAGTCGTCACGACACCCGCGAGCAGCTTCTCTTGAAAGGTCGGCTCGTTCGACACCTGATTCAGGACCTGGGATTTCGTGCCCTGATTCTCGAAGAGAGCGTGCCACATGCCCAGTCACTCGATCGTTACGTCATTTCCGGTGAGGGTGATCTTCGACAATTGATGAACAACCTCGCCGGCTGGTATCTCTGGGATACGGAGGAGATGCTGGAGCTCGTCCACTGGATTCGGCGGTTCAATCAAGACCGCGAACCCGGCCGGAAGGTCCGCATCTTCGGCGTGGATATCACGGCGCCCGCCCCAGGAGTCCGGGAGGTCATCAACGCTCTTGAATCTGCGGGGGTTGAGATCGGGCTGGACGAACCCGCACTCGGTCTCGATCTGCAGCGTGGCGATTTCTGGCCCAGCACCTGGGAGAGATATGGGGCACTGTCAGACGAGAGGCGAAGAGAACTTGCCGCCAACTATGAAGAACTGATCGAACTCGTGAAAGAAAATAGACTCCAACTGATCGCATCGTCTTCCACCAAAGAGTACGAAAGAACGCTGATGCTGGCGACGATCGGAAAGATCGGGAATCAGTTCTTTTCGTCCGGTGACAGAGAATCAGGTGGGGCCGTGCGAGAGTACGGCATGGCCCAGGCCACACTTAACATTCTCGACCGGGAAATTCCAGACGAAAAAGCAATTCTCTGGGCTCACAATCTGCACGTTGCCAAGAGTTCATTCCGAATGCCCGGTCTGCTCGAAGGCCAATTGAATCCGATGGGTGTCGAGTTGAGTGCCGAACTCGGTGACACCTACATCACAATCGGTGGAACCTTCGGGACGGGTTCGTACCCACCGGACCTTCCTCCGGGTGAACGTGTGTTCGAGCCGGTTTCCGAAGATGTCATGGACGGCGCTCTCGCTTTAGTCGGGGCACCGCTCTTCTTGCTCGATCTCGGTGGAGTTGACCAGAACCCAACCGCGCGCAGATGGCTTCATCAGGAAAGGGAATGGAAAGCTCAGGATTCAAACGCATTGCTCGTGCCCATTGAGTCATTCGATCTCGTGTACTTCGTTGAAGAGATTTCCCGATCGCAGCCTTCACCCCTTGCTCTCGCGCGTCTTCAATCCCTCGGACAGCAGCACTGACTGTGGAATGTCAACCAGCCCGATCCCGAGGACTGGGGCTGATGAACGCGAGTTCGCTGTGTCGGGCGCCTTTCGGGGGAAGGGCGAGCCCGTACAACTGAACTTGTATTACTGAGGCTGACGGCGCTTACCAGGCCTCCTGGGTAGTGGAATGGACGGCCACCCATGAGCCGAGGACCAGGGTTTGGAGCCGCGGCTGGCCACCAACCGAGCTTCCGCTGCACCCCACGCCGTCGTACCACCGTAAGCAACCGCTTGGCGCCGAAACGATCACGCACAGGGCCCGCCCCGGCGTCGGAGTTACGGTGTCTATCCGTCGTTGCGAATAACAACCAGGCTTCGGTCGTCAAGAACCGGGGCATCTCCAGCAAAGGCGTCAACGGAGCTCAGGATGGCATCGTGGATCTGTTGAGGTCTGCCGCCTGATCCAAGGGCCTCTTGCAGCCGGTCGAACCCGAAGGCTCTGCCTTCCCCATCGAGCATCTCGGGAATGCCGTCACTGAAGATCACCAGGGTCTCACCAAGCCCAATGGTCACCCTGGAGGCCCGCAGTGGTACCGCAGGTCGGAGCCCCAGGGGCAGGCATCCAGTTCCCAACTCCATCAGTGATCCGTTGGATTTTCGATGGAGTGGAAAGGGGTGGCCGGCACAGACATAATGAAAGTCTCCTGTCGTCGGCTCCAATAAACCGCAGAACAGCGTCATGAAGGCTCTCGGACCACCTGTTCGGTACAAGGCGCCGTTGACCATCTCTGCGACCAAAACCGGGTCAGGATTCTGATCGACGGCCAGCTTGAGAGTTGCGCTGGCAACCGCCATGACCAGTCCGGCAGCAATACCGTGCCCGCTGGCGTCACCCGCCGCGACGAAGAGTCTGCCGTCCGGCAAGGGAATGAACTCGTAGTAATCCCCGCCAATCGTATTAGCCGTTTGGTACGAGAAGGCGAAGTCCCAGCCTGGGATCTCGGGAGAGCGATCGGCGATCAACTCGGCCTGCAACTGACGGGCAACCTCCAACTCGTCTCGAATGACCACCCGGTCGGCAAGCTCGAGGATGATCAGAAAAACAAGAGCCCCAATACTCAGAAGCAAAGTAAACGGAGGCGATTCCACAGAGATATGCATCGAGTCGATTGTGAATCTCTGCCGCTGCACCCCAACTACAACCAGGATCATCGCTACGGCAAAAAGAACTCGGCGGGCAGGCGACAACTTGTAGGAGAGTCCGAGGAAGAGGCGCTTTGAACGATCCCAGAAACGACCGACCCGACCCTTCGGTTGATCACTCTCCGGGTGATCCCGGGTCAAGACCGCGTATGCACGAGTGACATCTCTTCCGAGAACCGTGTGAACACGGCCGACATCGACGCCATCGGTATATTCCCTAAAAAACTCTTTGGTCCGCCTGAACACAATTGCCCCCTGTAGACAATACGACAACGAAGCACTCAGGTTCGGCTGGAAAACCGAAAACAATTTATAAGGGTAACGGTAACGGCTCGGGGAAAACACAACGGTGTGCGATCATCGGTAGATGTGGAAAGCCCTGACGCGCGAAATCAGTCCGAACATCAACTCCTGCGAACTGACTCATCTCAATCGGGAACCAATAGACTTCGAGGCGGCCCAACATCAGCACGGGCTGTATCTGGAGGCACTGAGTGCCTGCGGGTGCCAGATCCTGCCGCTGACACCGGAGCCTGACCTTCCCGACTCGGTCTTCGTCGAAGACACGGCAGTCGTCGTCGATGAGGTCGCGGTGATCACCCGCCCGGGCGCCTCCTCCCGCCGGCCGGAGACTGTTTCGGTCGCCAAGCACCTGGAGGCGTTCAAACCCCTGGCCAGGATCGAGGCGCCGGGCATCCTCGACGGCGGCGACGTCTTGCGAATCGCCAATCGTTTCTTCGTCGGACTGTCGAGCCGGAGCAATCAGGACGGACTGGAGCAACTCCGTACGATCCTCGAACCTCACGGATATGTGGTCGAGGCCGCCACGGTGACAGGTTGTCTTCACCTTAAGAGTGCCGTCACCGCAATCGGGAACGACGCAGTGCTGGCCAATCCTGCGTGGGTCGATGTTGATCAGTTCGCCGTCTCCAAAGTAGTCGAGGTCGATCCTACTGAAGGCTACGGCGCCAACGCTCTCCTGGTCAACTCCCGGTTAATCTACCCCGCCGAGTTTCCCCTGACGCGCCGCCGCCTCGAAGAAGCCGGATTCGAGGTCATCACCGTCCCCGCCTCCGAACTGGCCAAGGCCGAGGGCGCCGTAACATGCTGCAGCGTAGTTTTTTGATAACCCAGCGGGAGCCATTAGCGGTTAGCTCGGAATGCGTCGATCCGAGAGCCGTGAAATTGTCTTGCTAACAGCAAATGGCTAATAGCTTTCTCATTTCTCACGCTCAAGCATCGGGAAGGGTAACGGGAACGGACTCGGGTTGACGCCAACATACCAGTTTCTTTCCTACACCCTCGGAGTTGAGATACACTTCACCCAATGGACCGAAAACCGCCGAATTCCCGGTCAATCCTATTTGCTGCCGACGGAACGTCGGAGCTATGGGACCTTCTGGCGACACCGGTGGGGTTTGATCTGGACCACGTTCGGGGTTTTGGCGCCTCAACGGCCGCAGTGAAAAGTCGTCGATACAACGGCATCATTGTTACCCTTCCACTGGGAGACCACCCTTTCGAGATTTTCGTGCAAACGGTCCGATCCAAAGGCAGCCCCTGCAGGAATGCCGGATTGGTGGTTCTGACGACCGGCGACCGTCTTGAGGAAGCCAATGCCTTTGTCGGAAGCGGAGTCAACCGGGTTGTTTCAATTGACGATAAGGACGGCCTTCGCAAGGCCATCACCGAGGTCATTGACGTCGGGCCCCGAACTCCGATCCGGGTGATGGCCCGTCTGACCATAGGGATTGGCGGCCGCGATTGCCAGATCCGAACCTACACCCAAAATATTTCCCGCTCGGGCATGCTCCTGGATACCTCCAATATGCTCAACATCGGACAGCAATTCGATTTCAGTTTCAGGAGTCCCTGCGGGGATCAACTGGTATCCGGCCGTGCCGAGGTTGTCAGGCACACCCGAGACGGCCGGGAACAGATCAGCGGCATCGGAGTTGTATTTCTCGAACTCAACGACAACTCCGCCAAAACCCTCGATGAACTCTTCGCAGCTACCGAGTAATACCATCGGCGGTACCGCAATCACATCAAGGGAAAATTCGCTGGACCGGATGAATAATTCACGACAGAGACACAGAGAGCACAGAGGAACACAGAGGTCCAACCTCGAGGGGCCCTGGACCGGGTCCCGGCTAACAGGAAGAAATTAACGCAAAGGCGCAAAGGTCTTGGCTGAACTCCACCGTGTTCGAGCCCGGCAACCGCGGACTCCGTCCGCTCTCGGCAGGAAGAGAAATGATCTCCATGAGCCAGCTCATGTCACCCATTTCTTCCCTGCCTCAGCACGCTGCGCGTGCATCCGGGCTCTGGCTGGGGATTGTCTCTACCCTCTGGAAACACGACACCATCACCGTGGTCCGCCGTAGCCGGGCGAAGCCCGCAGCCGAAAGGTCGGGAAAGGGGGAGGCAAGCTCGCTTGCCGAGCCATGCACCGACCGAGCGGCGTGACCGAAGGGAACAGGCGGACGCTCGAAACCGTCAAAAGAAACCTCTTTGCGTCTTTGCGCCTTGGCGACTTTGCGTTTCTGTCCTCTGTGTTCCTCTGTGCCTCTGTGGTTGTTGTCTTTTTGTCGGTGCTGTTTGGAGGATTCGACAGTC